>JAICTB010000107.1 GCA_025936595.1 Thermoleophilia bacterium
GCGGAGCGTCGAGCTGAGGGACCTGGTGCGCCGGCGGCCAACGAGAGCGCGGCAGAGGGCGACTCCGAGTTCGTCGCGAGAATCGCCGCGTGGACACGGTTGCCAGAGGGCCCGGGTGGATTCGAACCACCGGCCAAGGAATTATGAGTTCCCTGCTCTAACCGCTGAGCTACGGGCCCGGCGAAAACACCGTACTCGTTAGACTCGCGCTCGATGAAGGTCTTCCAGGCTGAGCGCCACTTCCAGACGACCGGAGGGCTGCACGTCACGGACATCACCGAGGACGTCGCGGACATCGTGCGCGAGTCCGGCGTCGTCGACGGCATCTGCTGCGTCTACTCGCCGCACACCACCTGCTGCGTGCGCGTGAACGAGTACGAGCGCGGCATGTTCGAGGATTTCGGTGCGCTCCTGCGGCGGCTGATCCCGCACGAGACCTACTACGCGCACGACGACTGGGACCGCCGCACCGAGAATATCTGCGAGGAGGACATGGAGGTCGGGAACGGCCACGCGCACTGCATGTCGATGCTCCTCGGCTCGGCCGGCGAGTCGATCCCCGTCGGCGACGGCGAGCTCTGCATGGGCCAGTGGCAGCGTGTGCTCTTCATCGAGCTCGACCGCTCGCGCCCGCGCCGCTGGATCTGCAAGGTCGTCGGCAGCTAGCTCTCCTCGACCGAGAGCGGCGGCGACGGCGTCCGCTGCTCGCTGTCGAGGTCGAAGATCCAGAACGCGCGCCCCATCACGTGCACCGCGACGTTGTAGACCGGCACGCCGTCGATGTCGCCCTCGAACGACCCGTGGTGCGCGTGGCCGTGCACGACGAGGTCGGGGCGGTGCTGGCGGATCGGGCCCGCGAGCCGGTCCGCTCCGAGAACGAGCCAGAGCCGCTCGGGCTCGCCGACGAGGGTCGCCTCGACCGGCGAGTAGTGCAGCAGCGCGATGCGCACCGCGCACGCCTCGATCGCCTGCAGGCCGCGGTCGAGGCCGTCGACGTCCCGCGTCGTCTCCGCGTACGACTCGCGGAAGATCGGCTCGCCGAAGTTCGCCCACTGGTTGCCGAAACCGCCGACGAACCCCTTCACGCCTGCAACGCCGAGGCTGACGCCGTTCACCGGCACGATCGTGTGCGAGCGCTCCAGCACGACGACCCCGGCCTCTGCGAGCGCGCGGCCAAGGTCGGCGGGGCGATCGGACTGCCAGTCGTGATTGCCGAGCACCGCGACGACGGGAATGCTGAGCCCGCGGCACGCGTCGGCGACGACGCACACCTCGTCCACCTGGCCGTGCTGGGTCAGGTCGCCGGCGAGCACGATCGCGTCCGCTTGCTCCTCGACGCGGCGAAACGCGTCGCGGACGCGGTCGCCGTCGGCGGAGCCCGCGTGGATGTCGCCTGCGGCCGCAACCCTGATGGTCTTCGCCACTCCGGGCTCCTACCCAGGGATAGCGAGCAGCACGCCTGGGTATCCCGCGCGAGATGGCGAGCGGCGGCCCCTTCAGCGACCTCCTGAGCGCAATGAAGCGGGGGGCGGCCGCGCTGCGGGACGACGGGATCGAGTTCGCGCTCGCGGGCGGGCTCGCGATCTATGCGCGCGGCGGCCCGGAGACCGAGCACGACGTCGATTTCGTCCTGCGCGAGGAGGATGCAGAGCGCGCGCTCCACGTCCTCGCCGACGCGGGATTCCGCTGCGAGAAGCCGCCCGAGGGCTGGCTCTTCAAGGTCTACGACGAGAACGACGCGATGATCGACCTGATCTTCGCGCCGAACAACACGCCGGAGGTCGTCGAGCAGATCCTGCAGCGCGCGACCGACCTGGAGGTGTACGCAATCACCCTGAAGGTGATGAGCGTCACCGACGTGCTGGCGACGAAGCTGCTCGCTCTCAAGGAGCACGAGCTCGACTACGAGTCGGTGCTCGAGATCGCACGCGCGTGCCGGGAGCAGATCGACTGGGACGTGCTCCGGGCGCGCACGCAGGACTACCCGTACGCGTCCGCGTTCTTCACCCTCGCCGACGAGCTCAGGCTCGCGTCGTGATGGTCGGCATTGCGCGCCGCCTGCCGGATGCCGCCGCTCGGCTGAGGCTGAGGCGCTCTACGCGGCCTTCATCCCGGCGATCTCGCGCGACTCGGCGAGCCGGCGGAGCGCCTCGCCTTCGAGCTGGCGGACGCGCTCGCGCGTGATGCCGAGGATGCGGCCGATCTCCTCGAGCGACTTCGGGTCGGTGTCGCCGTTCAGGCCGTAGCGAAGCTTGAGTATCTGCTGCTCCCGCTCCGGCAGCTCGTCGACCGCCTGATGGAGCGCGCGCTCGGTCAGGTCGACCTCGACCTGCTCGGCCGGCGTCTTCTCATCGCTCGCGAAGAGGTCGCCGTAGGAGACGGTGTCACCCTCGCCCACCGGCTTGTCGAGAGAGGCGACCGCGCGTGCGGCCGCGCGCACCTCGCGCACCTGCTTGAGCGGGAGCTTCGAGTGCTTCGCGAGCTCCTCCAGCGTCGGCGCGCGCTCGAGCTTCGCGACGAGCTCCCGCTCCGAGCGCGAGAGCTTCTGCTCGCGCTCGACGATGTGCACCGGGATGCGGATCGTGCGCGCCTTGTTCGCGACGCCGCGCTGCACCGCCTGGCGGATCCACCAGGTCGCGTAGGTCGAGAACTTGAACCCCTTGCGCCAGTCGAACTTCTCGGCGGCGCGGATCAGCCCGATGATCCCCTCCTGGATCAGGTCGAGGAGCGTCAAGCCGTGGCCCTGGTACTTCTTCGCGATCGAGACGACGAGACGCAGGTTCGAGTTCACGAGCAAATCCTTCGCCTGCTTGTCGCCCGCCTCGACGCGCTTCGCGAGCTCGACCTCCTGCGCAGCCGTCAGGAGCGGGTAGCGCCCGGCCTCGTTGAGAAAGAGCTGCAGCGAGTCCGTCGTCGCCGAGGCGACCTGCGTGTTCGTGTAGACGACCTCCTCCTCGATCGCACGCGAGCAGTCGTCGGTGATGTCGACGCCGTGCGACTCGAGCCGCTCGAACAGGGTCTCGACGTCTTCCTCCTCGAGATCGAGCTTGCGGACGAGGTCGTGCAGCTCCGTCATGTTGACGCAGCCGTGCTCGTCGCCATGCTCGATCAGGAGGGCGAGAGGATCCTGGGCCATCCGGGTAGGAGTTCCCCGCCTTTGCACGCGCCTAACCCGGGCTTTCAAGGAATCCTTACCTCGCTGGCAACTGGCCCTCATCGGCCGCAGGAACAGTGGCCGCATGTGGCTCCTCGCAGGATTCCATCCGGCTCCGCCCGCCCAGCCGCCGAGCGGGTCGCTCGCGATGTGGATCTGGCTGATGGTGATCGTGGCGATTGTCGTCGTGGGCACGATGGCGCTCACCTGGCGCCGCTGATCGGTACGATCGCTGCCCGTGCTCTGGCTCTTCGTCCCGCTGATCATCGTCGGGGTCGTCCTCGTCCTCTTCCTGGCGCTCGTCGTGCTCGGGCGGTACCGGAACGGCGCGCTCCTGCGCCCGCTGATCGCGAGCCTGTCGCGCATCGGTTTCATGCGCCGCTTCTTCACGCGCGTCAGCACGGCGGCGATCGAGCGGCAGAACCCCGAGCTCGCGAGCGCGCTCAAGAAGATCAACCCGGTGGCAGCGAACCCGAACCCACAGGCGGTGCAGAAGGCGATGAGCCGGCTGACGCCGAGCGAGCGGCGCGCCTACATGGAAGCGGCGCAGGAACAGGGCGGCGTGCCGGAGAGCGCGAACCGCCAGATGCGCCGCCAGGCCGAGCGGATGCAGCAGCAGGCCCGCGGCGGCCGCCCCGGCGGCGGCTCTTCGTCGCGCAAGCGCAAGCGCAAGTAGCGGCAGCTTCTCAACGCGGCCCGTAGGCGGAGAACGCGAGCGCGCCGTGCTCGCACACGGGCGTTGCCGGCGCGAGCTTCGCATTCGTCGTCCCGCCGCCCGCGGGCGAGACCCGAAGCGTGTACGCCCTCGGCTCGCACGGGCCGGTCTTCCCCTCGCCGACGCCGGGCACGTCCGGCGAGAAGCGCGCCGTCGCGCGGGCGCTCTTCCCCGGAGCAAGACGCACGAGGACGGCGGTGAGGCCCGCCGGGAAGGACGCGTGGATGCGCGTCGGCAGCTTCCGGCCGTGCAGGCCGAGCAGCCGTCCCTGCGGCAGGCCGGTGACGGTGCACGTCTTCGTGGAGGTGTTCTTCACCGTGAGTGCGTAGAGGATGTTCCCCGCGCCGGCGCTACCCGGCACGACGGCGAAGCGGGCACTGAGCTGTGATCCCGCGCACGACGGCGGCTGCCCGCCGGCGGACGCGCCGCACACCGCGAACGCGGCGACGGCAAGCACAGCGAGAGACGCGCGTGTCAGACTCATGGTGTGATCCCGACCCTACTGCTCGTGGGCGTCGTCGTCGGCCGTTTCTGGGTCGTTCCCGCCTCAGCCGTCGTGTGGGTCGCGCTGCTCCTCGCCACCGGCACGATCGGGGCCGGTGGCATCCTCGCCGGCGCCGGATTCGCCGCGGCAAACGCGGTCGTCGGCGTGCTCGTCCACATGGCGGGGACGCAGGTCATCTCCGCGGGAAGGGCGATGCGGGCACGACCTCGATGAGCTCGAGCGGCAGCCGCGCGCCGTTCGCGTGCGCGTCGATCGCCCGCTCGATGTGGGAGCCGCGCACGAGGCTGTCGGCCGCGAGCGCGGCGATCTCCCCCCGCGTGAGGTAGCGCACCTCCGGATGCTCGGGCGACGTCGCCGTTGCGCCTCCCGTCACGCGTGAGGCGAAGACGACGTTGAGCACGGAGAATCCTTCGCTCGTCTCGGGACACTGGTAGAGCCCGACGATGTATTCGGGGGCGACGGCGAGGCCGGTCTCCTCGCGCGCCTCGCGCACCGCCGCGTCGACGAGCGTCTCCCCGACCTCCGGCTTTCCTGCGGGCAGGTTCCAGCGCGAGCGAGCGGATGCCTTCGACTCGCGCACGAGGAGGTATCGGCCGTCGTCGACGATCAGATTGCTGCAGCCGATGAGCACGTCGCGGTTCGGCAAGGGCGCGCAGATGGTGTCACCCGCGGCGGCCGGCCTCAACGGGACGGCCGCCGCTGCCGATAGACGCCGCATGAAGACAGGCGGAATCCTGTTCGGGATCCTGGCGCTTCTGCCCGGCGCTGCCGTCGGCGTCACCTTCGCGGCCGGCGTCAACCTCTACTACGACTTCCACCCCGTCTACTTCCTCGGCACCGCGGTTGCCCTGGCGCTATCCAGACGACCTGGACGTGGCGTCTCCCGCCGCGCGCATCGACGAGTGCGGTCGCCGACTGGTACAAGGTGCGGTTGCGACAGGCGGGCTGGCACGTGAACCGCGACGACGCCGGTGCGGGCAACGTGTTCCTCGTCGCGTCGAAGGACGAGCTCGCGTTCGACGATCCGCGCGACGCGCCCCTCGAGGTCGACGTCTCCGGCGCGACGTCCTTCCGCGTCGGGCAGAGCCCTCCGGTCTCGGCCCGGCCGAGGTGAGGGCGACCGCCGGAACCTAGATGGTTGATCGGTAATTGGCGGCGGTGAATTTCCGATCAATCATCTAGATGAGCGCGCGCTCGAGTGCAGCACGGTCTGTCGGCGCTCCGTGCGCGGGGAGCACGAGCTCGACCGGCAGCGCAAGCAGCGGCCGCAGCTCTTCGACGAGCTGCTCGCGAGTGACGCCGTGCTGCAGAACCTCTTCCGGAATCTCGAAGCCGCGACCGAAGTCGACCAGCGCATCGCCGGTGACGATCACACGACGGCTCTCGATCCAGAGCACCAGGTCGTTGACGGCCCTCCCGCGAAACGCCTCGACCCCGATCGGGAGCCGGTCACCCTCCGCGTACAGGTGGGCCTCGCCGCCGTCGCCGGTCAGCAGCCAGGCGACGTCGGTGCTCTGCCAGCCGCTCGGGATCTGGTCCGGGCTGATGCCGTACTTCTGCACGAGGTCGTCTGCGGTGTCGGGCGCCGGGGTGAACACCGGCGCACCGAGACGCTTGACGAGGCTCTCTGCGTCCCGCTCGTGCCACGGCGCGGTGAGCACCACAACCGCCTCGCGATCGGCCGCGAGCTCGATGAGCTCGTCGGGCACGGCGAGCGGATCGAAGAGAAGCAGTCGGGCGCCGTCGTCGAGCGCGTACGAGGACACCTCCTGCGGCCACCACTGGTCGGCCGTCCACTCGGGGTGCGGCGCCTGCCAGTGCCAGAGGCCCGCCTGAAGCTCGCGCACGGCGTCATGCTAAACGCATCGTCACGCGACGAGCGTGCTTCGCGACGGGAGTAGATTGATCTCATCCCTCGTTCCCGATGTGGAAAGGAACTCTCATGCCAAGGGTCGTGATCACGCACGCCGTGGTCGATATCGAGCGCTGGCTGAAAGGCAAGGCCGAGCGCGCCAAAGCGATCGAAGCCGGTTCAGGAAGCAACGTTACCGACTACGTCGCGCACGACGGCAGCAACAACATCGCCGTCACGGCCGACGTCGCCGACCCCGCTGCGATGCAGTCGATACTGGGTTCGCCGTCTCCCGAGCTCACGGCGACGATGGAAGCACACGGCGTCGTCCCTCCCCTCACCGTGTACATCGAAGCGTAGTCGGACGCTCATCCGTCGAGACCGAAGCCGGCGGCGCGGGCCTGCGCCGCCGGCTCGCCGCATGGAGAGCTTCGGTTGACTCAGCTCGGGCTCTAGCTTGGCAGCGGGCGCTGGACCCCGCGAAATAGACTTGGTTTGAATCCAACCCGCGGGCTCCTGTGATAAATCCAACGTCAGAGCGGACGAGCGGACCGAGACTGGACGGGAAGATTGCGCTGGTCACCGGCGCGAGCCGTGGAGGTGGGAAAGGGATCGCGCTCGCGCTGGGTGAGCAGGGAGCGACCGTCTACGTCACCGGGCGGAGCGTACGCGGGAAGCCGACGACGCTTGGACGCCCGGGGACGATCGACGACACGGTGGAGGAGTTGGCGGCGCGCGGGGGTCGCGGTATCGCCGTACGCTGCGACCACGCCGACGATGCCCAGGTCAGGGCACTCTTCGAGCGCATCCGGAGCGAGCAAGGGCGGCTCGATCTCCTCGTCAACAACGCCTGGAGCGGCTATGAGATCTCGCCGAACAGTGATTTGCCGTTCTGGGAGATCGAGTGGCGCCACTGGGACCTAATGTTCGACGGCGGCTTGCGCGCAGCCGCGTTCGCGTCGGCGCTTGCCGCGCCGCTCATGCTGGAGACGCAGAGGGGGCTGATCGTCAACATCACCTGGGTACTCGATCGTCCGCACGGACACGCCTTCTACGAAGTCGTAAAGAACGCGACAAACAAGCTGACAGAGCAACTGGCCGACGATCTCCGTCCCTTCGGGATCGCCTGCCTCGCCGTCTCGCCCGGCTTCATGCGCCTCGAGCGTATGGACCTGACACCGGAGCTGGCAGCAAAAGCCGAATCGGCGGAGTTCCCAGGACGTGCGATCGTGGCACTCGCATCCGACCCCAACGTCATGTCGAAGTCCGGCGGCGTCTTCATCACGCCCGCCCTGGCACGCGAGTACGGCTTCACGGATGTCGACGGCAAACAGCAGTCAGACTTCTGGGACGAGCATTGGGCCGGCACGTGGTGAAGCGTCCGATCGTCGCTCGGCTGCCCTTGGTTTGCGCAATGTCAGTTATGGA
>JAICTB010000125.1 GCA_025936595.1 Thermoleophilia bacterium
GGCCGCGCCGAAGAACGCCGCCAGCACGAGGATCTGGGCCAGCGTCAGGTGCCCGCTCATGTCGAGCGCGAAGAAGACTGCCGTCACGACCGCGCGCGCGACGTCGGAGGAGATCATCAGAAGGCGCCGCGAATAGCGGTCGGCGAGCACGCCGCCCCAGAGGAGGGTCGTGAGCATCGCGAGCGACTCGAGCGCCAGGACGAATCCGAGCGAGCTCGCCTTTCCCGTCAGGTCGGTGACGCGCCAGCCGAGCGCGACGATGAACGCGGCGTCGCCGACGAACGAGATCGTCTGGCCGCCCCAGAGGAGGCGGAAGTCGCGGCTGCGGAATGCCGCGAGCGTGCCTGCGCGCTCGGTGAGCATGAGGGCGTCAAGCTATCGTCGGCCCGTGCTGCGCGCAGTTGTCTTCGACGTCGACTTCACGCTGGCGCGGCCCGGGCCGGACCTCGGGCCGGAGGGCTACCGCCGGCTCGGCGAGCGTTACGGGCTGTCGCTCGACCCGTCGCGCTACGACGAGGCGCGCCGCGCGGCGTTCGCCACGCTGAAGCGACATCCGGAGCTCGATCACGACGAAGAGATCTGGGTTCTCTTCACGCAGCGCATCATCGAAGGGATGGGCGGCGTCGGCGAGACGTACGCGGCGGCGCTCGAGATGGAAGGCGCGTGGAGTCACGCGGACCATTTCGAGCTGTACGACGACGCGCTGCCGGCGCTCGCAGAGCTGCGGCAGCACGGTCTGCGGATCGGGCTGCTCTCGAACAGCGCGCGCGACCTGGACGTGTTCGTCTCGCACCACGCGCTCACGGCCGACGCGGTGCTCACGTCCATCTTGCACGGCAAGACGAAGCCGCACGAGACGATCTTCCGGCGGATGCTCGAGCTGCTCGACGTCGCGCCGGGGGAGGCGGTGATGGTCGGCGACACGCTCGAGGACGACATCGAGGGCGCGCGTGCCGTCGGCATGCAGGCGCTCCTCATCGATCGCGAGGGGCGCTACCCGGAGCTCGAGTCGCTCGCCGGGTTGCGCGCACTCTCCAAGGCGCTCGGACTGGACTAAAGTCGCCTTGTGGTCTGGATCGTGTGGGTCGTGGTCGCCGTGGCGCTCGCCGTCGGGGAGATCCTCACGCCCGGCCTCTTCTTCCTCGGGCCGGTCGCCCTCGCGGCTGCGGCTGCGGCGATCACCGACGCGGCCGGCGGCGGCGCGATCGGGTCCGTGATCGTCTTCATCGTTGCATCGCTCGCGTCGCTTGCGTTCCTGCGCCCGGTCGCGCGGCGGCACGTGCGGCTGCCCGCACTCTCGCGCACGGGGACCGACGCCCTCGTCGGCCGAAAAGCGCTCGTCACGAGAACCGTCGACGAGAACGGCGGCCGCGTTCGCATCGGCGGCGAGGAGTGGTCTGCTCGTTCCTATCTCGACGGTCAGGTGCTCCGCGAGGGCGCCAGCGTCGACGTCATCCAGATCGAGGGCGCAACCGCGCTCGTCGCCGAATAGGAGGGTTCCGTGGCAGCATTGATCGTCCTGGCCGTGCTCGTCGTGCTCGTGCTCGTCGTGCTTGCACGCACGGTGCGCGTGATCCCGCAGGCGCGCGCGGGCGTCGTCGAGCGCCTCGGACGCTATTCGCGTACGCTGACGCCGGGGCTCGCCCTCGTGATCCCGTTCGTCGACCGTGTGCGCCCGCTGCTCGACCTGCGCGAGCAGGTGATCTCGTTCGATCCGCAGCCGGTGATCACGCAGGACAACCTGGTCGTGAGCATCGACTCCGTCATCTACTACCAGGTCACCGATCCGAAGTCGGCCACCTACGAGATCGCGGCGCCCGTCGACGCGATCGACATGCTCACGGTGACGACGCTCCGGAACGTGATCGGCGGGATGACGCTCGAGCAGACGCTCACCTCACGCGACTCGATCAACGACCAGCTGCGCGGAATCCTCGACGACGCGACCGGCAAGTGGGGGATTCGCGTGCACCGCGTCGAGCTGAAAGCGGTCGACCCGCCGCCGTCGATCAAGGACACGATGGAGAAGCAGATGCGCGCCGATCGCGAGAAGCGCGCCGCGATCCTGCAGGCCGAGGGCATCAAGCAGGCGGCGATCCTGACGGCGGAAGGGGAGAAGCAGTCGGCGATCCTGAAGGCAGAGGGGCAGAAGCAGGCCGCGATCCTCGCGGCCGAGGGGCAGTCGCAGGCGATCGGGACGGTCTTCAAGGCGATTCACGACGGCAGGCCCGACCCGCAGCTCCTCGCCTACCAGTACCTGCAGGTTCTGCCGCAGATCGCGCAGGGCGATGCCAACAAGATCTGGGTGATCCCGAGCGAGCTGACGAAGGCGCTCGGAGGCATCTCGGACCGCCTGCTCCCTCCATCGAGTGAGAACTCCGATACAACGTGAGGGTTCACGTGCCGATGTACGCGGTAGTTGCTTCTTCTGAAACGCCTCCTCAACATGTCGTTTGTGCTCGTCGCAGTCGCGGTGTCGGTGCTCGTCGCGCGGCATTTCGCTCATAGCGGCTGGCCGCTTCCCCGCGCCAACTTCTGGCTCGTCGGTCTCGCGGCCGTGATCCTCTTCGCCGCGTACGCCGCCAAGGCGTGGGGCTGGCAGCATCTCTTCCGGAACGGCCAGCGTCCTGCGGTGCTGACGCTCGCCGCCGCAGGCGGTGCCGCGTCGGTCGGCGGGATCGCGCTGCCGGGCCGCTGCGACGAGGTGATCCGCGTCGCGGTCGTTCGCCGCTGCCGCCGTACGCGCGCGAGCGTCGGCGCGGTCGCGCTCTCGCTCTTCCTGCTCGGTCTGCTCGACAGCGCCGCGCTGACGCCGCTCGCGTCGGTCGCGCTCGGGGTCGCGCACGTCGACGGGTGGATGCAAGCAGGCTTGGTCGTCGTTGCGGTCGCCGGCGTCGCAGCCGCGGCCGTCGTCCTGGCGCTGCCGCGCCTCGCCGGGCTGCGGTTTTTCACGCGCTTCAGGCTCGCGCGCTGGATCGGCGACAACGCGACGCCTCCGCGCGAGGCGGTCTGGGCGTGGATCGGCGTCGCGATGTCGTGGGTGCTGCGCGCGCTCGCGGTCTTCGTTCTCCTGGCGGCGCTCGGCTTCGGCGCGGACTTCGCGCTCGCGCTCGCGTTCGTCTGCGCGTCGTCGGCGTCGGCGGTGCTGCCGATCGCGCCTGCGGGAGCCGCGGTTCAGGCAGGCGCGGGCGCCGCGATTCTCGTCGCGTCGGGTGTGCACACGGAGGATGCCGTCGCGTTCGGGATCGCCGCGCAGGCGCTTCTGATGGCGGCAGGGTTCGCGTTCGTGCTCGCGCTCGCCGGCTGGCACGCGCAGGGCAGGCTTCAGCAGGTCGCCGTCGCGGGGCACCTGCGCAGGACCCGCACGCTCGGATAGCCGCCCCGCCAAGTGAGGCGGATGCGCACCGACGCCGCGTCGTTGTCGTAGCGGAGCTCATGCAGCCGCATCGACGCGTTCACGCGATGCATCAGCACGTAGATCCCCGTCGGCACGCCGGTGATGTCGACGTTCTGTCCGTGGAAGAACGCCGGGTAGCGGTCGGTGTACCCCGGCGTCGTCCCCATCACGACGCGCCTCGCTTCGGGGTGGTACTGCTCGCAGTCGCCGAGGAAGTGCGGCCGGCGGCCGGGCCAGTAGCCGGGCGCTGCTCCCCAGTGGTCGGCGAGGCAGAAGCCGCTCTTGCGGTCGCGCACGAGCGTCCGTCCGTCCGTGGTGCGCAGCTCGAACGAGTCGAAGCGCATCAGGTGCCAGTGGTGATGCGGCGGCGAGTTCGTGTAGCGGAACTGCGCGACGCCGGCGTACGTGCGGACCTTGCTGTTCGACAGACGCACACGCTGCGTCCCGATCATGCGCGACTGGCCGGGGGCCCGCACGCCGACGAGCTCGGACGGGCCGAGGCCGACGTTGTCGACGAGCGAGGTGAAGCCGAGCAGGAAGTGCCCGGCCCCGCCCGCGATCACGAGGTCCGTCGGCGCACGCTGGTCGAAGTCCGGCAGCAGCTCGCGCGCATGCCTGGCCGGCCGCCAGGCGGGCTGGGCGCCGCGGTGGATCGCCCGGTCGCCGACGTAGATGATGTCGTCGCGAACGTAGGCGAGCGCCCCCGCCGGCGACCATGCGGGCGACACGCCCTCGGCCACCACGGCGCCCCGGACCACGATCTCCCCATCGCGCACGACGGCGAGGCGGCCGTCGGACGCATACGCCGGATCCTCGCCCTCGCCGGCGACGCGCGCGTCGCCGCCCGCCCAGCGCACCGTGATCACCTGATCGTCCCGGTCGAACGCGAGACGCTTCCCGTCCGGTGACCAGGCCGGGTGCGCCCCGGCGGCGAGGCGCCGCTCGTCGACCCCGTCGGCCCGGACGGTCCAGACGAAGCCGCCGCGCGTGAACGCGAGCCTGCGGCCGTTCGGCGACCACGCCGGCTGATCCGCGCCGGCGACGAGCTTGCCGCGGTGGCTGCCGTCGGCATCGGCCACCCACAGGTTGCCGCGCGTGACGTAGGCGATCCGCTCGCCCGACGGGCTCCAGGCCGGCGCGTAGCCGACTTGCAGCACGCGGTGCGCGCCGACATGCAGCCCTGCAAGCGCGAACGCGAGCGCGGCGAGGCCGTTCACGCGAGCTCCTCGGCCGCCTCGGCGATCGTCAGCACCGGCCCGGCGCACGTGTCCTTGCCTTCGAGGAGCGTCCGCCATTCGTGCAGCGGGCGCTCCCGGATCAGCGCGGCGAGCTCCGGGAGGTCGGGCTCGAACGCGCGGTCGATCAGGTCGGGCCGCTCGAGGAGGGTGCACAGGTTGCGCCAGAACTTCGGCTCGAGCGCTGCGACGGTGAGGTGCCGGCCGTCCGCCGTCTCGTAGATGCGATAGCAGGCGACGCCGCCGGTGAGGAGACGCGGGCGTGGGTCCCCTTCCAGCCGATGCGCCACGAGCCGGTGTGCATTGTGCGTCATCGAGACGACGATGCGCGCGCCGACTCCGGTGCGCTCGCGCTGGAGGAGCGCGGCGAGCACTTCGATCACCGCGCCCTGCGCGCCCGCGGCGAGATCGGCGATCTGCACCGGCGGCACGGCCGGTGCGGTGTCGGCGAGCACGCCGGCGTAGCCGAGGTAGTTCAGGTCATGCCCCGCCTCGAGCGCGTGCGGCCCAGTGGCGCCGAAGCCCGTGATCGAGCAGACGATCGCGCGCCGCGGCAGCGGCGCGGCGAGCCGCTCGAAGACGCCGGGCCGGAAGCCTTCGAGCACGACGTCCGCTTCGTCGAGGACCGGCGGCGCCGGTTCGCTTCGCGCGTCCCAGGAGAGGATCTCCTTCCCGTCGTTCAGCGCGCGGTGCCACGACTCCGGCATCGGGTCGCCCTCCGGCGGCTCGACCTTGACGACGCGCGCGCCGAGCCGCAGGAGCTCGCGGCTTGCGAATGGGCCAGGCAACTGCCGTGTGAAGTCGACGACCGTCGTTCCGCTCAATGCAGCCACGCGGGCCGATTATGCTCCGTGGCCGTGGTCGACAGGACCGAAGACAGACGCCGTACGTTGCTCGACGCCGCCTCGCGTGTCTTCGCGCGGAAGGGATTCCACGCATCCCGTGTCGGCGACATCGCGGAGGAGGCGGGCGTTGCGCACGGGCTCCTGTACCACTACTTCCGCTCGAAGGACGAAGTGCTCGAGACACTCTTCCGCGAGACGTGGGGCAGCCTCGTCCTCGACACGCAACGGATCGAGGAGTCGGGAACGCCGCTGCGCGAACAGCTTCGTCGCTTCTCGCGCATCTATCTGGGCTCGTGGCTCGTCGCGCCGGATTCGATTCGCGTGCTCGTGCGCGAGATCGGACGCAGTCCCGGAGTCGGGGAGAGGCTCGACGAGATCAAGGCGGTGTTCCTCGCGCTCGGGCGGATGATCGAGGCGGCGCAGCAGCGCGGGGAGGTGCGTGCCGACTGCGAGCCGATGCTCGCCGCGTGGGTCGTCTACGGCGCGCTCGAGGAGATTCTCACCGGGTGGGTGCTCGGCCAGCTGCCGGGCGAGGAGGAGGATGTCGAGCGCGCCGTTGCGACGGTCGTCGACGTCGCGCACGCGGGGCTCGCCGCGTGATCTTCAACCTGCTCGACTGCGACCTGGCGGAGCAGGCGCACCCACGCGACGGTCACCGGTTCCTGCGCGCGATGGTGGGGCAGGCAGCGGAGGCGAAGCTCACGGGCTTCAGCGTCTACGAGCTGCCGCCGGGCGAGGCGGCGTGGGCTTACCACTACGAGCTGAACCGCGAGGAGTGGCTGATCGGCGTGGCCGGCGAGGTCGTCGTGCGCACCCCGGCCGGCGACGAGACGCTTCGCGCCGGCGATGTGACGTGCTTCCCGGCCGGCGCCGAGGGCGCGCACCAGGTGCGCAACGACTCGGCCGCCCCGGCGCGGTTTGCGATGCCGTCCTCGTGGGCGGGCGACGGGTACGTCGCGGTTCGGCCCGACAGCAACACGGCGCTGATCGTCGGGCCGGGCTTCAGGCGCATCGTCCCGCTCGACGAGGATCTCGGGTACTGGGAGCGCGAGCCGTGACCGTGAACCTGTTCGA
>JAICTB010000063.1 GCA_025936595.1 Thermoleophilia bacterium
GGTTTCGAGTCCGCCGAGGCTGCCGGCGGGCTTGACGAGTTCGTCGGAGTCGTCGCGGATGCGTATCGCCGCGGCTGGGTCGCCCGGTTGGACCGTCACTGCGAGGTTGTGGGCCCATTCCGGCAGCGGCGATCTTGGTCTGGGCGTGTCGGTCGTCGGTGCCGGTGTGCCGTTCGACGCGGGGGGATCGCCACCCCATCGTTCCGTGTGCACGAGTTCGTCGAGAGGACGGCGCTGCAGCCAGCCGGCGGCCTCGAGCCCGGGTCGGGCTGGCCGCTCGTCGGGGTAGCCGAGGCAGAGCCAGGCGATAGGCACGACCTGTTCGGGAAGGCCGAGCAGTGCTTGCAGGTCGGGTTCGCGGTAGAAGGAGACCCAGCCGACGCCGACGCCTTCGGCGCGGGCTGCGAGCCAGAGGTTCTCGATCGCGAGGCAGGTGCTGTACAGGTCGGTGTCGCGGATCGTGTGCCGGCCGAGCACTTCGTCGTTGCTGTCGCCGCGGTCGCAGCAGACGCAGACGCTTACCGGTGCTTCGCGGATGCCTTCGATCTTGAGGTCGAGGAACTGGCGGGTACGCACGTCGAAGTGGTCGGCTTGGACGAGCCGCTCGCGTTGAGCGAGCGCCTGCATGGCGGTCTTTGTTTGTTCGTCGCGGATGACGATGAAGCGCCAGGGCTGCATCAGCCCGACCGACGGGGCACGGTGCGCAGCTTCAAGGAGTCGGGTTACGAGGTCTTCGGGGAGCGGGTCGGGGCGAAAGCGGCGGATGTCGCGCCGCTCGGTGATCGCCCGCCAGACGCCTGCGCGTTCGTCCTCGTCGAAGCGCCAGCCTTCTGGATCGTCGCGGCGCGCGCGCGCACGTGAGTCGTCAAACCCAGGCGGTAGCGGTGGCCGCTCGAAACGTTCGCCGTGACTCATATTTCGACCGGCGCCTCGTAGGCGAGGGCTGGCAGGAAGCCGCGACGTCGGGCGGCGATCATCGTCGGCTGCGCGTTGATAACGCGTACGAGCGGACGGCCGTCGATCCAGTCGACGATGCTGAGCGCGCCGTAGCTCTGATCGATCCGGAAGATCGCCTCGTCGGGCATGCGCAGGCAGTCGGCGAGCATCGCACGCAGGACGCCGCCGTGGCTGACGATCGCCGCCAGCTCACCGCGATGACAGGTGCGGATGGCTTCCAGCGCGACGAGTGCGCGTACGCGTAGTTGCGTGTAGCTCTCACCGCCGGGGAACTCGACCCGCGTCGGCGTCTCCATCCAAGACCGGTAGAGGTCCGGGTAGACGGCTTGGATCTCGTCGTAGCTTCGCCCCTCAAGCACGCCGAAGTCGATCTCGCGCAATGCGTCATCGACGGACGGCATCAGCTGATGTGCAGCGGCGATCGGGGCTGCAGTCTTGAGCGCTCGGGTAGACGGGCTGGAGTAGACGGCGGCGAGCGGGATCCGGTCGAGCGTGCGGGCAAGCAACTGCGCACGTCGTTGTCCGGGTGCGGAGAGGCCGATGTCGAGCTTGCCGTAGCAGCGACCGCGTGCGTCCTCGTCCGGCTGGGCGTGGCGAATCAACAGCAGCCGCGTGGTCTCCGTCATTGGACCCCGATCAGCCCGACAGCGGTCAGGAAGACGGCGATCTCGGTGAGCTCGACGGCGGCTCCGAGCGTGTCGCCGGTGATGCCGCCGATCCAGCGCCGGTAGCAGACCGCGAGGGCCACGACAATCGCGGCAGCGACACCAGCCGCGATCGCTCCGTGCGTCCCTGCGGTTGCGACGGCGATGCCGGCGGCAAGCGCCGCGGCGATTGCGGCGCGAGTGCGGCTGCCCTGTGTGAGTGGCGCGCCGAGCCCGGTTTCCGCACGCGCGTACGGCAAGGCGGAGGCAAGGAGCACGGGGGCGGCACGGGAGAGGGCGCCCGCTGCCACGGCGGCGCGCAACACGTTGTGGTGCAGGGCGAGCGTGCTCAGAGCGCCCACCTTGAGCAGGAGGTCGAGCGCGATCGCGACGGCCCCGTAGGAGCCGATCGCGTGGTCGCGCATGATCTCCAGTGCTCGCTCGCGCGTCCGCGCGCTCAGCGCATCCGCGCTATCGGCGAGCGCATCGAGGTGCAGCGCCCCAGTCAGCAGCGTGGCCGCGGCGAGCGCAAGCACGGCCGCGAGCCAGCCGCCGAGCGGATGCACGAGCAGGAGCGCGATCGCGCCCATGAGCGCGCCGATTGCCGCACCGACGAGCGGGAAGGTCGCGCCCGCGCGGGCGAGGTCGTCGGCGTCCACGGTCAGCAGACGGCCGAGCGGCAGTCGCGTCAGGAAGCAGACGGCGGCGCCGATGGCGCGCAGCTCCCTGCGCGCCAGTGATGGTGAGACGCGTGCTGCGATCTCGATCACGGCAGCAACTCCTGCAACGCATCTGTCTTCGTGAGTGGAAGCGCGCGCCCGGCGACTAGGAGATAGGCGCGCTCGGCTGCGTCCGCCCAGAGTGTGTTGACGCGCCCGAGCAGGTCGCGGTAGCTGCGGCCGAGCGGATTGTCGGGGACGAGTCCGAGACCGACCTCGTTGCTGACCGCGATCGTGAGCCCGGCTCGAGCCGCAGCAGTCGCGGCCGCTGCTCCCGCTTGCGTCTCGGCGTGCACGGCACCGAGCCGGTCGAGCGCGTTCGCCGTCCACAAGGTCAGGCAGTCGACGACGACGCAGCTCCGGGCGTCGATCGTCTCGAGCGTCTCGCGCAGTCGCAGCGGCTCCTCGATCGTTTGCCAGGACGGCGGCCGCTCGCGCCGGTGCTGCTCGATGCGGGCTCTCATCTCGTCGTCGCCTGCCTCGCCGGTGGCGATAAACACGACCGGCGCCGTCTGCTCCTGTGCGAGCCGGACCGCGAGCTCGGACTTGCCGCTACGCGCGCCGCCGATCAGGAGCACGAGTGGCATTAGTTGAGGAACTCCTCCAGCATCAGAAGTCGATTCCACGGCGGGCCTTGATCCCGCGGTCGTAGGCGTGCCGAACTTTCACCATCTCGGTGACGGTGTCTGCGACGTCGATCAACGCCTTGGGCGCGTCGCGGCCGGTGGCGACGATGTTCACCTGTGCCGGGCGGCTGCGAATCGCATTGATGACCGCCTCGCTGTCGATCCAGCCCCAGTTCATCGGATAGGTGATCTCGTCGAGCACGACCAACTGGTAGTCGCCGCCGGCGATCGCGGCGGCGGCGAGCTGCCAGGCAGCGGCGGCGCGCCCTTCGCTCTGGTCGAGATCGGGTGATTCCCACGTAAAGCCGTCGCCGCCCTTGAGCCACTCGACCCCGAGCTGCCGTCCGATCTTCTCCTCGCCAACCTTCCACGTATCCGACTTGATGAACTGGATCACGCAGACGCGCCAGTCGCGCGCGAGCGCGCGTATGACGACGCCAAAGGCGGCGGTCGACTTGCCTTTGCCCTCGCCGGTGTTGACGAGCACGAGCGAACGCGGCCGCAGCTTCGGCGGCGCGGGCGGCTTCGGCGGCGTGACACCAGGTTTGTTGACGTCGCTCACGCGGCTCCGATCTCTGTGAGGAGCGCGTCGATGTCGAGGTTTGCTTCTACCGCGTCGGCGAGCTCGTCGAAGGCCTGCTCCAGCGAGCGCGCCGGCGCTTCGCCGAACAAGGCCGAGAGAAGCGCGGGCTGCTCGAACAGGCCGTGCAGATAGATGCCGAGCACCGGCCCCGCCACGAAGCCACGTCCCTCGGGGAGCGCCTCGGCAACGGCGCCGGTCATCTCGGTTTGGCCGTGCCGGATCTCGTAGCCGCTGAATGTCTTTCCGCTCAACGCCGCCCACGGTTCGGGGAGTGGATGGAATCGCGTCGAGGTGTGCTCGGTCTGTTTCGAGGCGCCGAAGGTTGTCCGGAGCGGCAGGAGCCCGAGTCCGTCGGCTGTTCCGTCGACGCCGGCCTGATCCTCGACGCGTTCGCCGAGCATCTGCATGCCGCCGCAGATCCCAAGTACGCGCCGGCCGTAACGGATGCGTTCGCGCACCGCGTCGGCGAGGCCGCTGCGAGTGAGCCAGTCGAGGTCGGCGGCGACATGCTTGGAGCCGGGCAGGATGAGCAGGTCAGCGCCGTCGACGGCTTCGGACTCGTCGAGCCAGTGCAAGTCCGCGACTTGCTCGAGCTGTTTGAACTCGTCGAGATTGGACGCAGTCGGATAACGAACGACCGCGACCGATGCTCGGCCGTTGCCGCGTTGCGGCGTCGCCGCGCCATCTTCGTCGGGCAGGCCGTGGTCGAGCCAGGGCAGCACCCCGAGCGTCGGCACACTCGTCAAGTCTTCGAGCTGCTGCGGCGCCGGCGGCAGGAGCGAGGGGTCGCCCCGGAACTTGTTCAGGACGAAGCCGGCGAGCAGGGCGCGGTCGTCGTCGGGCAGCAGCGCCCAGGTGCCATACAGATGTGCAAAGGCGCCGCCCCGATCGATATCCGCGACCAAGATGACGCGCGCGTCTGCCGCTTTCGCGGTGCGCATGTTGGCGAGATCGCTGTCCTGGAGGTTGATCTCGGCGGGGCTGCCAGCCCCCTCGAGCAGCAGTAGGTCGTGCTCGGCGCGCAGGCGCTGAAGCGACGCTTCGATCACGGGCCACAGCGCTGGCGGCCGCTCGCGCCAAGGCAGACGGCTGAGTTCAAGATCGGGTTTGCCGAGGACGATGACTTGGCTTTGGTTGTCGCCTTCGGGCTTGACCAGGATCGGGTTCATGCGCACGTTGGGTTCGATCCCGGCCGCGAGCGCCTGCAGGTACTGAGCCGTACCGATCTCTCCGCCCGCGACGACGCGGGCGTTGTTGGACATGTTCTGGGCCTTGAAGGGGGCGACGTCGATCCCGCGACGGCTGAACGCGCGGGCGAGTGCCGTCGTAAGCAAGCTCTTGCCGGCCGAGCTCGACGCGCCTTGGACCATCAACGCGCGCACGGGTCCCCCTCCCGTCGCGGCAGCACGAAGACGTTGCCATTGCGATGGAGCACTTCGACGCTTGCGCTGTAGTAGTTGGAGATCCGCTCTTCGGATAGCACTTCGCTGGCTGGTCCTTGTGCGACCAGCTGGCCGCGGTCGAGCAGCAGTAGCCGGTCGGCGTACTGGCCGGCGAGGCTGAGGTCGTGCATGGCGGCGATCACCGTCAGCTCGTCGTCGCGGCGGAGCGCGTCGACCAGCTCGAGCGCTTGCTGCTGGCGGCCGAGGTCGAGCGCGCTGGTCGGCTCGTCGAGCAGCAGAATCGGTGCTTCCTGGGCAAGCGCGCGCGCCAGCACCGCGCGCTGCAACTCGCCGCCGCTCAGTGAGCCGAGCGTGCGCTCGGCGAACGGGCGGAGCGCTAGCCGCGCGATCGCGCGTTCGGCTGCGAGACGATCGGCGCGCGTCTCGGTCGCGAGGTAGCCGATATGCGGCGTGCGGCCGAGCAGCACGTACTCGGCCACGGTCAGCTCCGGCGGTGTCTGCGGGTTTTGCGGGACAAGCGCGACACGGCGGGCGATCTCGCGACGCGTGCTCGAACCGACCGCGCAGCCATCCAGAAGAACGTGCCCTGCGAAGGACACGAGGCCGGCAAGCGCGCGCAAGGTAGTCGTCTTGCCGGCCCCGTTCGGGCCGATCAGCCCGACCCACTCGCCCCGCGCGACACTCGCCGACAGCTCGCGCACGACGTGCGAGCGGCCGAGCGTCACCGACAGATCCTGCACCTCCACCGCCGCGACGCTCATCCGGCCATCCTCCGCGTGGTGCGCAGGACGATCGCGAAGAAGGGTGCGCCGAGAAACGCGGTCACGACCCCGACCGGAAGCTCCGCTGGTGAGAGCACCGTTCGTGCGATCACGTCGGCCATGACGAGGAAGCCGGCGCCCGCGAGCAGCGAAAGCGGCACGACGGCGCGGTAGCTGGTCGAGACGAGCAGCCGGATCGTGTGCGGCACGATGATCCCGACGAATCCGATCAACCCGCTCACCGAGACGGCCGCCGCCGTCCCGACGGTGGCGGCGATCACGATCAAAAGCCGGACGCGCTGGATGTTGACGCCGAGGCTGCCGGCCTCCTCGTCGCCGAGGCTGAGCACGTCGAGGATGCGCCGGTGCAGCAACAGCACCGCGGTACTCACCGCGATGTACGGCGATACCAGCACGACGTCGTGCCAGTCGGCGCTGCCGAACCCACCCAGGAGCCAGGAGTAGACCGACAGCAGCGTCTGTGCGTGCTGCTGTTGCACGAACGTCTGCGCCGCGGTCATGAACGCCGCCACCGTCACCCCAGCCAGGATCAACGTGCCGCTGGTGCGCACCGCACCGACCGAGCGGCCAAGTAGATAGGCGCACGCAACCCCGAGGATCGCCCCCGCGAACGCCGACAGCGGCAAGAGCTCCCCGGCGCGGCTGCCTGGCGGGGCGTAGGCGATCGCGACGGTCGCACCCAGGCCCGCGCCCGCCGCGACGCCGAGCAGGTACGGATCGGCGAGCGGATTGCGGAACACGCCCTGGTAGGCCGAGCCGGCGATCGCGAGCATGCCGCCGACGAGCGCCGCCAGCACCACTCGCGGCGCCCGTACTTGCCACAAGATCGCGTCCTCAAACGAGTGCAAGTGGTGCAGATGCACCCAGGGCAGATGTGAGAGCGCCGATTCGGCGATCGCGCCCGGCCCGATCGCGATCGGTCCGATCCCCAGCGCAACAAGCAGTGCGCCGGCGAGGAACACGAACGCGCACAGTCCCCAGACCAGCGGCACGCCGCGTGCGCGAATCGAGGCGTGCGGGACCGCCTTCGCCCAGGTGCTGCCAGTTCCGTGCCCGTTCGTGCTTGGCGGCTCGCCGAGTGCGCGCTGATCGCGTTCGGCGAAGCCGGCCAGGCAGGTCGGGCAAAGACAGTCATCGGCGAGCGTGCGCAACTCGGCGAGCGTCTCCCGGCGCACGACGATCGACTCACACCAGCAGCCTGGCTCCCCCTGCGCGCAGCCGAACTCCTTGCCGCAACGCGAACACACCTTCTGGCGCAGCGACGGCCGCTCGCGTTGCTCAAGCACGACGGTCCCGCCGCATCACTTCGCAGGCCCTTCGAGCGTTTTCACGGCGCTTGCAACCGCCTTCAGAAAGAGCACGATCCGCGGCCCCCACTCCGAGGCGATCGAATCGTTCACAGGCACCACCTCGCCGCTCTTCACAGCCGCGATGCCGCTCCAGCCGGGCCGTGCCGCAACCGCCGCCCGCGTCTGCCCGCAACAGACGGTGTCGGCGAGCACGATCAGATCGGGATTGCTAGCGATGATGTACTCCGCCGAGAGCTGCGGATAGGTCGCCGAGCCTTTCGCCTTATCGGCGATGTTCACCAAACCGAACAGCTTGTACATCTGCCCGATGAAGGTGCGCGAGGTCGCCGAATAGAAGTGCTGATCGAGCTCGTGGTAGACCGTCAACGGCGTGGCCGGGCGCGGCACGGCGCGCACAATCGCCGCAACCTGGCGTCGGATGTTCGTGTTAACGCGGGTCGCGGGTTGCGCGTGGCCGGTCGCCTCGGCGATCTGCGTTATCTCGGCGTAGACGCTGTTCAGGTTCGCGGCCGGCGGCTCCACCAGCACTGGAATCCCCACCTTGCCGAGCTCACGGACGATGTGGTTCGCGTCGGTGTCGATCAGCACCAGGTCGGGGCGGTACTTCGCGATTGCCTCGATGTTCGGCGTGAACCCCGACAGATGCGTCCGCGGCGCCTGCCGCGGATAGGTCGAGTAGGAGTCGACCGCCACCACCTGCTTGCCCGCGCCGACCGCGTACAGATCCTCGGTCGCGGTCGCAGACAGCGACACGATTCGCGCCGGCCGCTTCATGATCGTCACAACACCGTCGGCCGTTTTCAACTTCAGCGGAAACTTCGGCGGCGGCGATGTCGCTGACGACGCTCCGGTAAAAACGAGGGCCACGCCGACGGTCGCCATGATCGGCCCGAGGCTGCGAAGCCGGGCCGCGCATCTGTTCTTCATACAAAAACCTCCGCGTTAGCGGAGGTAGGAGGCTCGCCGGCGTGTTGCCGAGCGCACCGCCCTATCCTCCGAGGGCTTGTTCGCTACGGCATAGGGCAGGCGACCTGGCTCGTCCCCTCGAGAGGGGCATCACAGTTGCGGGACAGCACCGGAATCACACCGGCTTCGCTGCGACTACACCGGCCGGGGAATATGTGCCCGACCCCGGCAGCCTACTACCGGCGGGCTCACCGTGCTTGTGCGCTGGAGCTAGCCGGCGTGCGCTACGCCGAGCGGCAGCTCGGCGTACGGGAGTCCGGGATCCTCGACGGCTTCGGGGTGGATCAGGTGCGCGAGCTGGCGCACTCCATCTGCGATCCGTGGCGCCGGTCGCGAGAAATGCGCATCGCCATCAACAACGACCGTTCGTACCGGCAGCTGTAGGTCGATCGTGCGCTCGAGCGCCTGCTCGAGGCTGAACCCGCACGCCGCTAGGACGATTAACTCCGGCTCTTCGGCGAGCACCATCTCCCAGGTTGTTGCGAACGAATACTCGCCTGGCTTGCTGAGCACATTCGTGCCGCCTGCCGCCTCCACCATTTCCGGCAGCCAGTGTCCGGACCCGTAGGGCGGATCCATCCACTCGGCCATAAAGACGCGCGGACGATCGAGGCCTGCCACCGCCGTGCGTACAGCATCAACCTTCGCGCGCATCATCTCCGCGACGTCGACGCCGCGCTCACGTACGCCGAGCCGTTCGGCCAGCGTGATCACGCTCTCGACGACGTCGTCGAAGCTGCGCGGGTTCATCGAGAACACCTCCGTCCCGATCGGGCAGGCCGTCGCCAGATCGCCACTCGAGACCGCGCACACCTCGCACAGATCCTGTGTGATCACCAGATCCGGGCGCAGCTCGTCCATCAACTGCGCATCGACGGCGTACAGCGAATGGCTCTCCGACGCGGACTCGTTCACTAGCGCATCGATCTCCGCGCTCGTGAGGCCGGACACGTCGATCTTCGTGCGCGCCACCAGCGGCTTGCTCAGCACCTCTGGCGGCCAGTTCGAGTCCTCTGAGATCCCAACAAGCGAATCGAGCAGGCCCAGCTCCGCGATCATGTCGGTCGCGCTCGGTAATAGCGAAACGATCCGCATCCCTCGACTGTACCGCGCAGACGCGGCACCGAGCAGCACCCGCTAGCGTGGGCATGCGCATGGCACCTGACAAACCAACGGGGTCGCCGCTGAGCGCGGTCGTCGTTGCCGGCACCCACAGCGGTGTCGGCAAGACGAGCGTCACCCTCGGTCTGATCGGCGCGTTCCGCCGCCGCGGACTGACCGTGCAGCCGTTCAAGGTCGGCCCCGACTTCATCGACCCGCTCCACCACCAGCACGCAAGCGGCCGCCCACCCCGCAACCTCGACGGCTGGATGCTCGACCCCGAGATAAACCTGGAGCGCTTCGCGGGCGCGACCGCCGATGCCGACGTCGCCGTGATCGAGGGCGTGATGGGACTCTTCGACGGCAGCGAGGGCAAGAGCGACCGCGGCAGCACCGCCGAGATGGCGAAGCTGCTCGGGCTGCCGGTGCTCCTCGTGATCGACGCGAGCGCGATGGCCCGCAGCGCCGCCGCACTGATCCACGGCTATACGAGCTTCGATCCCGACCTGGGCGTCGCAGGTGTGATCCTCAACAACGTCGGGGGCGAAATTCACGCGGGAATGATTCGCGACGCGGTAGCGGGCGCCGTCCCGATCCTCGGCGCGCTCCCCCGCGCCAAAGACCTCGTCGTACCCGAACGCCACCTCGGCCTCCACCTACCCCACGAAACGCGCGCCGAATACGTCGACCAGCTCGCCACGCTCATCGAAGAACACATCGACCTCGATGCCCTCCTCGCCAACAGCGCGATCGAGCGACGCACAGCCCCAGCAGCCGCCACGCCGTCACCGCCGCCGCGCATCCGACTTGCGCTCGCCCGCGATGAGGCGTTCTGCTTCTACTACACCGACAACCTCGAACTACTCGAACAGGCCGGAGCGGAACTCGTCCCGTTCTCACCCATCGACGAACCGCTACCCGAGAACATCGACGGCATCTACATCGGCGGCGGCTACCCGGAACTCCATGCCAACAAGCTCGCTGCCAACACCTCGACGCGAGACGCGATCCGCGAATTCGCATCTTCCGGTGGCCCCATCTACGCCGAATGCGGCGGTCTCATGTACCTCGCCGACACACTCGAGCTCGACGGGCAAACGCACCCCATGTGCGGCGTTCTTCCTTTCATCACGACGATGCCAGCACCGCTCGCGATCGGTTACGTCGAGGTCACCACAATCGGCGGCTTGTTCGGCTCAGGCCAGACCGCACGCGGACACCTTTTCCACCACTCCACCATCGCCGGTCAGCCAGACACCGACCGCTGCTACGAGATCAAGAACAGCCGTGGCGAGGAGACGCAGGAGGGCTACCTCATCCAGAACGTGCTCGCGAGCTACGCGCACCTCCACCTCGCCAGCAACCCCGCGCTCGCGTCAGCGTTCATTGACCAATGCGCGAGCTTCCGTACGGGCGGCGGAGCGCATCGCACCGCCACAGTCGACGTCGTCAGCTAACGGCGCCGGGGCCCAATGACCCCCTCTCTACAGAGAAGGGCTCATCTCGGAATCGCTCACGCTGTTCCGCTCGAAAACGCTCTAGCCATCAGGCATTGCGGAACCCTGCATGGAGCATTTATGGAGCCTAGCGGGGGCAACCGGTGGCCACGGATCGCAAATGGGAGAGCCCCGAAAACGGCTCAAACAAGCCGATCCGCAACCGTCGGCAACCCACGGCAACGGTTCAAGACCGCATGGTAA
>JAICTB010000002.1 GCA_025936595.1 Thermoleophilia bacterium
CAGCTCGACAACGGTCACGAGACTCTCGGGTACACGGCCGGCAAGATGCGCCGGTTCCGCATTCGCATGAACCCGGGTGACCGCGTGCGGATCGAGCTGTCGGCGTACGACCTCGATCGCGGCCGCATCGTCTACCGGCTTCGGCCGGGCGACGAACGCCCCGAGTAGAGCTCCGGTATGGACACGGAGACGCCAGCTGCTCTCGAGCTGCCGGCGATCGTCGCGCGGCTTGCTGCCTCCACGGCAACCGAGCGCGGATCCGCGCTCGCCTCGTCGCTCGTGCCCTCCGACGAAGTGGGGGAGGTGGCGCGCCGGCAGGCGCTGACCGCGGAGGCGGTCGCGCTGCTCGACGCGGGCACCGCGCCCGAGCTCGCGGGCATCCGCGACCTCCGCGGATCGGTTGAGCGGAGCGAGCGCGGCGGAATGCTGCGCCCGGACGAGCTGCGCGCCGTCTCCATCGCCGTGCGCGCGGCGCTCGAGGCGAAGCGCGTGACGGCCGCGCCGTTGCTCGCTGCGCTGCTCGAGCCGATCGACGAAGAGCTTCGCCTGCTCGCCGACGAGATCGAGCGCTGCGTCGAGGACGACGGCGCCGATCTGCGCGACACCGCGTCGCCCCGGCTGCGCAAGCTGCGCGCCGAGGTACGGAACGGCGGAGCGCGCGTGCGCGACGAGCTTGCGCGGGTCGCGCGCTCCTCCGACGTCCGCGACGCGCTGCAGGAGACGTTCCTTGCAGAACGCGGCGGCCGGCCCGTGCTCGCTGTGCGCGCCTCGGCGCGCGCCGCGGTGCCGGGCATCGTCCACGACGCCTCGAGCACCGGCCAGACCCTCTTTGTCGAGCCGTTCGAGGTCGTCGAGCTGAACAACAGGCTCGCGGAGGCGGCGGCCGACGCACGTGAGGAGGCGGAGCGGATCCTTCAGGAGCTGTCAGCCTCGGTCGCCGCGCGCGGCCTCGCACTCGTGCTGCTCGTCGAGGCAACGGGGGCGGTCGACCTCGCGCTCGCGTGCGGCACCCTCTCGCGTGGCTGGCGCGGAGCGCCGATCTCGATCGGCGACGAGGTGCGACTGCTCGGTGCGCGCCATCCGTTGCTCGACCCGGCGACGGCGGTGCCGATCGACCTCGACCTCGGGACGATCCGCGCGCTCGTGATCAGCGGGCCGAACACGGGCGGCAAGACGGTCGCGCTGAAGACCCTCGGCCTCGCCGCGCTGCTGCACCAGTGCGGCCTGCGCCCGCCGGCGGACGAGACGACGCTGCCGGTGTTCGATCAGGTGCTCGCCGACATCGGTGACCGCCAGTCGATCGAGATGAGCCTGTCGACGTTCTCCGGCCACGTGCGCACGCTCGTCTCCGTGCTCGAGTCAGCGACCGAGCGCTCGCTCGTGCTACTCGACGAGGTCGCGGCGGGAACCGATCCGGAGGAGGGTTCCGCGCTCGCGCAGGCCCTCGTCGCGCGGCTGGCGCGGCAGGCGCGGCTGACCGTCGTCACGACGCACTACGGCGCGTTGAAGGAGTGGGCGAGCGCCACGGAGAGCGTTGCCAACGCGGCGACGGGCTTCGACCCGGAGACCGATGCGCCGCTGTACCGGATCGCGCTCGGCCGGCCGGGCACGTCGCACGCGCTGCGGGTCGCCGAGCGGCTCGGGCTCGACTCCACGGTCGTTGCCGACGCGCGCTCGCGCGTCGCTCCCGAGCGGCTGCGCATGACGGAGCTGCTCGCGGAGGCCGAGGCGGCGGAGCGCGCAGCGTCCGCGACCCGTGCCGAAGCCGCCACGGCTCTCTCGGCGGCCCGCGATCGTGGGGCGCGGCTCGAGCGCGAGCTCGAGCGTGTGACCGCGTCCGCCGAGCGGGTGAAGGCCGAAGCGTTCGCAGCGGCACAGCGCGAGCTCGCAGAGGCACGGGGCGAGTTGCGGGCGTTGCGCGACGAGCTGAAGCGTGCGCGGCGTGTGCGCCGCGAGAGCGACCAGGACCGCGCACTCGGAACCGCGACGGAGCGTGCAGGTCGCGCGGAGCGCGCCCTCGCCGATCTGAGCGCGCCGCTGCCGCTGCTCGCTCCGCTCGCAGAGGGCGACCCCGTCGAGGCCCCCGAGGTCGGCGTGCGCGGGACGATCGCGTCGATCCGCGGCGACCAGGCGGAGGTCGTCGGTGCGGCAGGTCAGCGCGTCCGCATCCCGCTCGCCCGCCTGCGGCCGTCCCGCGAGCGCGCGTCCGAGGAGCGTGAGCCCGCCGTGCGCGTGCGAACCTCGGCGAGCGGCGACGTTTCCGATCAGCTCGACGTGCGCGGCCTGACGGCGCAGGAGACGCGTGAACGGGTGCGGCGGCTCGTCGACGACGCGGCGCTCGCAGGGCTCGCGGAGGTGCGCGTCGTGCACGGCCGTGGCACCGGTGCCCTGCGCAAGGCGGTGCGCGAGGAACTGGCGTCGCATCCGCTCGTCGAGCGCCACGCACCGGACGCCGAGGACGGCGCGACGCTCGCGACGATCGGCTAGAGCACCGCTTCGGGCGCGGGTCTGCGTGCCTGCACGAGCACCGCGCCGAGAACGACGGCGCCGCCGAGAAACGTCGCCGCGCCGGGCTGCTCGGAGAGCGCGAGCCAGACCCAGAGCGGGCCGAGCACGATCTCCAGCAACGTGATCAGCGCGACCTCGCCTGCCGGGATGAGGCGGCCGCCGATCGTCAGGAAGACGAAGCCGAGACCGATCTGGCAGATGCCGAGCGTCACGAGGAGCGAGACGTCGAGCGGCCCCACGTCGGCGACGCCCGCGAACGGCGCTGCCAGGACGAACACGAGGGCCTGCGAGAGACACGTGGCAGGCGCCATCGACACGTCGCGGTAGTGGCGCGTCAGCACGATGATGCCGGCGAACGACGTCGACATCAGGAGCGAGAGGACTTGCCCGAGCGGGCCGGCGCCGCCGGGACCGCCGACCATGATCGCGACACCGGCGACGGCAACGCCCATCGCGATCCACGTCCGGCGCGAGACCGGCTCGCCGAGCATCGTTCCGAGTGCCGCCGCGATGATCGGGGCGAGCGCCTGCATGAAGAGCACGTTCGCGACCGGGGCGTAGTTGAGCGCGATCAGGAACGCGCCGGACGAGATCGCGAGCAGCGCCACGATCGCGAGACCGCCGCCCCCGATCGCACGGAACGCGCGCCAGACGCCTCGGCGCTCGGTGACGACGACGTATACGAAGAGCCCGGCGGCGGCGAACAGTGCGCGGCCTCCGAGTTGCGCCGCGACGTCGACCGACAGCTCGCGCTGCAGGACACCCGCCGTCGACCAGGCGGCTGCGGCGAGGGCGACGTACGCGCGCCCCCGCCGGTTCTGTGCTGCGCGATCCACGACCGCGCAGTCTGCATTGCTCGTCCTACTCTGGCTCGGGCGACTCGATCGGCTCGTCTGCCTCGACCGACTCGTTCGCCGGCGCGAGCTTCTCCGCGGCCCGCGCTTCCTTCTTCTGCTGCTTGCGCTCCCGGCGCTCGCGCAGCGCCTGCTCGCGCGCCCGCTTGACCATGGTCTCCGGCCTTCTGGAGCCCATCGTCTAGCGATGCCTCAGGCGGGCACGGCGCGGCTCGCTGTAGGAGACGACCGATACGCGCACTGCGCGCTCGTCCTCGCGATCGAAGGTGAGAGGAGTGCCCGCCATTCGATCGCCGCAGAGGTGCCCCGGCTCGAATCCCGACTCTTCGACGCGGAGGCGCTCGCCGTCCTCGGTGAGGATGAAGCCGTGCCGCTTGTCCGGGTTGAACCAGATCAGCTTTCCTTGCATACGAACCCCTTCCCGTTCAGGTTGTGCTGCGCGGGGGCTCGCGCCCCCGCACACGCGCGGGCTAGCCCGCGACGACGACGTTCTTCGCCTCGGGCCCCTTCGCGCCCTCGGCCGCTTCGAACTCGACCTTCGCGCCCTCGGGCAGCGACTTGAAGCCGTCACCGGCGACAGCGCTGTGATGAACGAACAGGTCCTTGCCGCCTTCGTCGGGGGTGATGAAGCCATACCCCTTCGCGTCGTTGAACCACTTCACGATTCCAGTTGCCATAAAAAAACACCTCCTCTGCCACTCCAAGAACGGGCAGAGGCGGTGCACTGTGCACGACCGGTACTCGCTCGACTTGCCTCCAATCCTACCATTGCTGCGCAAAAAATGCCTGCGTCTTAGCGCCTCGACCGGCGCACGCGGCGCACGTGCAGCGCATACGACGGCAAGCCGACGATCAGGAACAGGAAGACGAAGCTCGCCCACGCGGACGGGTGGCGGATGCGGTGTCGCTCTGCGTGGAAGAAGACCGCCGTTCCGGCCGCGGCGGCGACCAGGAAGGCGACCAGGAACTCCGCGGACGAGAGGCTCACCGCTGCACGGTAGCGCCGAGGAGCCAGGGATAATCCGGATGTGGCCGCCGCTTCGACGAAGGAGGACGTCGTCGCGGTCGCCGGCGCAGCCGTCTTCCTGGCTCTCGCCGTGCTCATCGCGGCGGGCGCGTTCACGAGGTTCGACGAGTACGCCGTTGCTCACTGGATGCCGTGGCTACGGGAGTCGACGCCACGGTTGATCCACGTGTCGTCGGTGTTCGTGCCGCAGACGCGTTCCACACTCGGCGGGACGCTCGTCGGCCTGTGGACCTATCCGGCATCGCCGTTCGTCTCCGCGCTCGTCGTCGCCGGCTGCGCATACGTCGCTGTTCGCCGTGGCCGGCTGCGGGCGGCGGTGAGCGTCTGCGCGTTGTGGATCGTTGCCAACGCGGCCGAATTGATCAGCAAGGTCGTGATCTCGCGGCCGTCGGTGGGCGTCGCGGGCTTCCGCCACTCCTATCCGAGCGGTCACACGATTCGCGCGTGCGTGGTCGCGGCGGTGATCGCGTGGACCTGGCGCCGCGCGGGTGCGGCCGCAACAGCATGGGCGTTGCTCGTCCCGGTTGCGCTCGTGCTGCTCGGCGACCACACGCCGACCGACGTGGTCGGCGGCGTCGCGCTCGCGGTGTGCCTGATTGCGCTCTGGCAGCGGCGTCTCACGAGCGCGCCGTGAAGTGCTCGCGCATCCTTACTCCTTAGGGTTACAGGCCTTTCCGATCTCGTCGGCGAGGCCGATCTGCGAGAGGAAGACGCCGCCCGAGCGCGGCCGGAGCGAGGTGGCGAGGCTGGCGAGGTCGCCGGGGATCGGCGAGGTCTCGGGCGTCGTCAGCGCGACGTCTGCGTAGCCGCCTGCCGGGACGCACACGTGGATCCCCTCGAAGAGCGTGTCCGCCGACGCGACACCGTGCACGGTGCCGCGGTTCGAGGTCAGCTCGAAGGGACGCGACGGCACACCGTCGGGCGCGCGCACCCCGAAGGTGATTCCGCGGAGAACGGCGGTGCGCTGACCGGGCACGGCGAAGACGCGCACGCGGGCGGTCACGCCGGGACGCGTCCAGCCGTCGTCGTAGAGCCCGAACGAGAGCCAGTCTGTACGCCACGGCCGGTCGGCGCGTATCAGCCTGAGCCCTTGCTGACTCTCGATCTCGCGGCCGGAGACGCGGAAGCGCGACTCCTGGTCTGCCTGGAGCACGTACCGGGTCAGCGTGACGTCGGCACGACCGGTCGTCGGGTCGAACTTCCAGTAGACCTTCGGGAACCAGAAGCTGCTGAAGGTGAAGACGCCGCGCGGCTGCTCGACGTTGCGGTCGATCGACGCGTTCCAGTACTGGTAGTCGCGCCAGACGCGGAAGTTGACGAACCAGTTCGAGGAAACCGGATAGGTGGCGATCGTGACGTCGGAGTTCCTGCCGACCGTCCTGTCGACCCATGTGAACTGCTGGAGCTGCGGGTTCGTGATCGGCCGGCTCGCCCAGTCGTCCGTGCCGAAGAACCGGGCGAACACGTAGGCGGTCGACGCGGGCAGCGCGAGGGCGACGATCAGTGCGAGCACCGCGGAGCTGCGAAGCCGCGGAACCAGGCGGCCGGTGAGCAGCAGGATCCCTGCGCCGAGGAGCGTGAAGAGGACGAGCGCGATGCGCGCGCCTGACAGGCCGCCGAACGCGCTCGCAAGTGGGCGATAGATCGCCGAGACGGGCGAGTCGTCGTCGATCGTCTCGAACTGGCCCCAGGTCGCGAACGGGATCGCGCCGACCGCGAACCCGAGTGCGACAAGCACGGCGGGGAGCGGCAGCGACCAGCGCAGTGGCAACGCATCGAGCATCGCGCAGAGGACGGCGATCACGATCACCGGCACGAGGTAGAGGAGAAAGCGGTCGTGGACGAACGTGTTGTAGAGCACGTCGAAGTTGGTGCCGTCGAAGACGAGCGCAGCGACCGTGATCGACCCGATCCACGCAAACGCGTGCCGCTCGCTGTTCGCGGGTGGCTTTGCGGCGTTCGCGAGCAGCCAGGCGACTCCGCCGACGAACGGCAGCACCCCGAACGCGAGCGAGAAGGTCGCCAGGTGCTCGACGAACGAGCCCGCGATGCCGTGCGGGAGGAGCTGTTCGTGCTTCGCGTACCCGCCGTACACGCCCGCGATGTTCGAGAGCGCTCCGGCGGCGGCGAGAGCGACGGCGGCCAGGACGATCACGCCGAAGGCGACGGCGAGCAGATCGTGCCGCCGGAGCAGGCGACGGATACTCCGCTCGCCCCCGCGGAGCTCGTACCCGACCACCGCGAGCGGGAACACGGCGAGCAAAACGAGCAGCTCGCCGCGCGCGAAGTATGCGAGTGCGACGGCGGCGAGCGCGACCAGGTCGTTGCGCCGCGACGGCGACACGGTCGAACGCTGAATCGCGAGGAGCGCCCAGACGGAGGCCGGGTAGGAAGCGACCTCCGTCATCATCATCGCGGAGAGGACGATCCAGGGCATGGCGACGGTGAGCGCTGCCGTGAGGTACGCGGCGGAGCGCCGACCGGTCACCCGCCGCGCGAGGAAGAAGGCGGGGATGCACGCCGAGGACATGATCCAGGCGTTCGCGAGGTGCACCGTCTTGACGTCGTCCGGCAGGAGCCCGTGCCGGAAGAACGGCGCGATCAGGAGCGGATAGAGCTGCGAGTAGCTCTCGATGTTGACGCCGTGGATGCGCGGCACGAGCGAGTGCGTGCGGGCGATGCTGATCGCGAGCCGCTCGTAGCGAAGCTCGTCATCCTTCGCGAACCAGTCGAGCGCGCGTGTCGTCAGCGCCGCGAGCGCCGTCGCCGCACCGACCCAGAGCATCCCGAGGAAGACGACGTCGCGGACGCGGGCTGACAGCAGCCAGCCGGCGCCGCGCTCGGCAGGCTTCGCGGCGGCCGGAGCGTGCACCGCGCCATGGTAGTCGCGGCGGTTACATCGGCTCCCGCTCCTGCGTTGTAACTCGCCAGAGGTAGGCGTATCCTGAGACCTTCTCTGCGGCGGTTCCGGCAAGGACGGTTCAAAAGGAGTTCGCCGCATGGAGTGGATCGACGAAGCAGACGGAGTCTTCCGCGGCGGCGGGGTGAAAGGCCTCGGCCTCGCCGGCGCGCTCGTCGGGTTCGCCGATCACCCGGAGAAGCCGGTCAGGCGATGGGTGAACGTCGCGGGTGCGTCCGCGGGCGCGATCATCGCCTGCTACCTGGCGGTCGGCCACGATGCGAAGGACATCGCCGCGCTGATGGATGAGACCCGGTTCGGCGACTTCCAGGACTTCCCGTGGCCGGGCAAGGTCGTCGGCGGCGGCGTGAACCTGCTTCGCCGGAGGGGGCTCGCGCGCGGGGAGGCGTTCCGGCGCTGGTTCAGCAAGGAGCTCGAAGGCAAGACGTTCGCCGCGGCCAAGGCCGAGGACGGCTCGAGGCGCTACCGGCTGAAGCTGATCGCCGTCGATGCGACCAACCGCGCGCTCCTGGTGCTGCCCGACGACCTGCGCCGCTATCGACTGCCGGGTGCGAGTGCGGCGATCGACCCGGATCAGTTCGAGATCGCGGATGCCGCGCGGATGAGCATGTCCATTCCGTACTTCTTTGAGCCGGTGACGCTGATCCGCGACCGCGTCTTCGTGGTCGATGCCGGCGGCACGGACGGTCTCGTCAGCGGTCAGCCGGCAGACCGGATCGACGTGGAGCAGCAGAACGAGGTCGCTCAGCATTTCGGTGTCAAGGAGGCGGGCTTCCGCGAGTTGACCGCGAGCGAGCTGGCGACCCAGCGGGCGACGATCATCGACGGCGGCACATTGTCGAACTTCCCGGTCTGGCTGTTCGACGTGGACGCGCCGACCCTCGAGCTGAAGCGGCCGACGTTCGGCTTCACGCTCACCGGCGGCCGGGGCGTCGGCGCGGGCCTCAACGCAGTCGTGCGCCGGCTGCCGTGGGCGCTGCGCTTCGGATTCGACATCTTTCATACGTCGCAGGAGGCGTGGGATTCACGATTCGTCTCGCACTCGACGCGCGTGCGGACGGTCGCAGTCGACGCCGGGGACATCGGGACGACGCAGTTCAACCTGGGCAAGGACGACCGCGAGTTCCTGCTCGGCAGCGGCCGTGACGCCGCGAAGCGGTTCCTCGACCGCTTCGACCTGGCGGACTACGAGAACACGTTCCACCGTGGCTTCGGCGATGCACCTGTCGAATCGGGCGAGCCCGAGCCGGTGGCGGCGGTCGGCCGGTGATGACGACGTCGGCGTCGGGAGCCGTTGTTCCGAGCTGCGAATTCTGCGGCGGTCAGACGGTGCGCGCAGGCGGTCAGAGAGGGGGAGTCTGCGCGCACCGCAAAGCTTGCCCGGCGGTGCAGCGATGAGCGAGGCGCCGACTGCCGTGCCGACGCCGGACGGCGCAACCTTCGCAGAGGTGGTCTACGCCCACTACGACTGGTGGAAGGCCGCCCGGAACGGCGGCTCGGCGGGCACGAGCGAGCACGCCTACCAGCAGCTGCTGCGCCGCTTCGAGCATCAGCACGGGAAGCTGATCAGCGCCTACTGGTGCTCGCACATCGAGAGCAGCGTCGCGCTCAGCGAGCAGCCGCGCCGCTTCCCGTTCCACCCCCGCCTCGCGTTCCACCGCGAGACGGACTGGGCGACCAAGCGCTACCCGGAGATCGCCGCCCAGCTGCATCACCTCGACGACCTGGCGATTCGCGCGCGAACCGTCCTCACCGGCGTCCGTCAGCAGATCTGCCTGCATCGCGTCGCCTCCTCTGCAGGTCACCTCCTCAGCCTGGTCGACACCGCGAGCGCGCCGCCGAACCGCGAGCAGCTGACCGCAGCGCTCGAGGAAGAAGCGACGCGGATCGACGACATCCAGCACTACTACGACGACGCCGCGAACGGACAGGCACAGATCGTCTACTTCAGCGGCATGGCCGCGGGCGTCATCCTCATCTCGCTGCTGGCGGGGCTCTTCCTGATCCACGTCGACACCTGGCAGGCAGGCGTCGCGGCCCTGGTCGCCGGCGCCGTCGGTGCGGTCGTCAGCGTCATCCAGCGGATCAACAACCGCCACTTCCAGGTCGCCTATGACGTGGGCCGGCCGTATGCCTTCTTCCTCGGCGGCCTTCGCCCGCTGATCGGCGGCGCCTTTGCAATCGCCGTCAGCTTCGCGTTCGACAGCGGCATCATGCACCTCCCGATCACGAGCGCGAAAGCCGAGGACAAGCATCTCGCCCTCGTCGTCGTCAGCTTCCTGGCGGGCTTCAGCGAGCGCTGGGCGCAGGACACCCTCGCCACGGCCCTGCCGCAGGCAGCCGCGGACCCGCCGGCGGCGCCGGCGCAGCAGTCGCCGACGTAAGGCGAGCGGAGCCTAGGTCGGGAGTTTTCTTCGATCAGCCGCCGGGCTGCACGAGGCCGCACTCGTAGGCCAGCACGACCGCCTGGGCGCGGTCGTGGAGGTCGAGCTTGGCGAAGATGCGCGCGACGTGCGTCTTCACGGTGGCGTCGCCGACGACGAGCTCGGCCGCGATGTCGGCGTTGGAGAGACCGCGCGCGACGAGGCGCAGCACCTCGAGCTCGCGCGGGGTCAGCTCGGCGAGCGGCGCGGGGTGCGGCGCCGGCGGCGGATGGCGGGTGTAGCTCTCGATCAGGCGGCGGGTGATCGTGGGTGAGAGGAGCGCGTCGCCGGCTGCGACCATGCGGACCGCATTGCGCAGCTCGTCGGCGCGGGCGTCCTTGAGCAGGAAGCCGCTGGCTCCGGCGCGGAGCGCTTCGTACACGTAGTCGTCGAGGTCGAAGGTGGTGAGGATCAGGACGCGCGGGGATCCGTCGGCGGCGGCGATTCGTCGCGTCGCCTCGATCCCGTCGAGGTTCGGCATGCGGATGTCCATGAGGACGACGTCGGGGTGCAGCGTCTGGACGGCTTCGAGCGCGTCGAGCCCGTCGGTGGCCTCGCCCACCACCTCGAGGTCGGGCTCGGCGTCGAGGACGACTCGAAATCCGGTGCGGACGAGCTCCTGGTCGTCGGCGATCAGGATGCGGATCACGGCGCGTCTCCGAACGGGAGCCGTGCGCGCACGGCGTAGCCGTGGCCGTCGCCGCGGGAGCCTGCCTCGAGCGTCCCGCCGTAGAGGGCGACGCGCTCGCGCATCCCGATCAGGCCGTGGCCGTCGCCGTTGACGCCGCCGTTGGCGCCGCTGCCGTCGTCCACGACCTCGAGCTCGAGCGCGCGGGCGCCGTAGCGGACGACGATCTCGGTAGCCGCGTTCCCTGCGTGCTTGACGACGTTCGTCAACGCCTCCTGCACGATGCGGTAGGCGGAGAGGTCTATCCCGGCCGGCAGGTGCAGGGGCTCGCCTTCGACCCGCAGAACGACGCGCAATCCCGACGTTTGCAGCTGCTCGACGAGGGACTGGAGCGAGTCGAGCCCGGGCTGCGGCCCGATGGCGAGCTGCTCGTCGCCGGAGCGGAGGATCCCGAGCAGGCGACGGAGCTCGACGAGCGCGTCGCGCCCGCTCGACTCGATCGCGCGAAAGACGCCGGTCGCGCGCTCCGGGTCTCCCATGAGATGCGGTCCGGCTTGCGCCTGCACGACGATGACGCTGACGCCGTGCGCGATCACATCGTGCAGCTCGCGGGCGATGCGCGCCCGCTCCTCGGCGACCGCGAGTTGCGCCTTCTCCTCCCGCTCGTGCTCGAGTCGCGCGGCGTGCTCCTCGAGGTCAGAGACGCGCTGGCGTCGTCGCCGCAGATCGCGGCCGACGAGCCACGCGAGCACGAACGCGAGCCAGGCGGAGGGTCGCGAGCCGGTGGAGCTGAAGAGGCCCGGGCGGGCTAGGTCCGCGGCTGCGATCGCGCCCACCGCCACGGCTCCCACGACCGGTGCGCGGCGCTCGTCACAGTTCGCGCCGACCGAGTAGAACGCGAGCAGCATGGCGAGGAAGACCCCGAGCGGGATCCCCGCCGAGTGGCTGCCGAGCAACGCCACCAGGACGAGGGCGCTCGCGGCGGACAGGAGCGTCGCCTCGGGCGCGCGCCTCCGCACAGCGAGTGGCAGCGTGACGAACAGCAGGAGCACGACCAGGACGCCACGGCTTCCCGCAGCGCGCATCGTCCCGGGCTCGTGCTGCCACAGATCGAGCTGAACCCAGATCGCGAGCGCGAGTGCGACAATCGGGTCAGCCCAGCGGTCGAGAATGGCGCGAGCGCGCATGGAGGCAAACGTACTGCGCGCCCCCCACGGGCGCATCAGCCCGCCGCACGATCTGCGTCCCCCTGCAGGGCTACGACGAGATAACGTCGCCGGGCGACGAAGGATCGCCACCACGGCCGACGACAGCGCCACGGCATCGCCCTAGCGTGCTGCGCAGATCCTCGACCTGAAGGAGAACACGATGGACAAACCGATGCTGCCGCGGCTCGCAGCGGCTTGCGGGATCGTCTTCCCGATCACCATGTTCCTCGCCGCCGGCGACGGCAGCCACTTCGTCGCGTGGCGGGCGGTGGCCGCAACGTGGGCGCTCGTCCTCTTCCTGCCGTTCCTCGGCTACCTCTACAGCGTGCTTCGCGACGCAGAGGGCGACCGCGGCTGGCTCGCGACCACCGCGCTCGCCGCCGGCCTCATGGGCGTTATCGTCAAGATCGCCAGCCACGCGCCCGAGATCGCGATCCACCACGAGCACCTTGTCAAAGGCACGCCGCTCTACAAGGCACTCGACGACAGCGCCGCGGGAGCGACCGTGGTGAGCCTCTACCCACTCGCCATCTGCTGCGCAGCCGTCGCCATGGTCGCATTGCGCGAGCAGCTCATGCCACGCTGGTTCGGCATCTTTGCTGCGATCACGGCCGCTGCGCTTGCGGTCAACGGCGCGTTCCTCTTCGCAAGCTTCGTGCCCGCCTTCCTGCTCTTCCTCCTCTGGACGCTCGTCACCGGCGTCGTTCTGTTTCGGCGCAGCACGAGCGCCGTACCGCGCGTCGCGTACTCGACCTGAACAGCAGATCGGGGCCGGCTCGAACTCGCGAGCCGGCCCCGCCCACGTCGTGGCGCAGAGCGAGTGCCCGACAAGAATCGAACTTTGCGATCGCAGTGCTAACCGGCCAGGACGGCTGATCCCGCGGCGTGCTGCCGCGCGCGCGCGAGCCACGCGGTCGCGCCCAGCCGCTCGAGCGTCTCGACGGCGCTCGCCGGGATCGCCTCGCCCGCCACCTCGGCCCGCTCGAGCTGCGCTACCGCCACCCAGAACGGCATCTCGAGCTCGCCGAACCGCTGTGCTGCCGCCGCGAAGCGCACGGGGCTCGCCTCGAGGCGTCCACGAAGGCGTAGCGCCTGCGCCTCCATGAACGGCGGCCGCTGCCCCGGCGCCGCGGTCTCGACGCGCCCGAGCAGGCTCTCGACGTCAGACGTCCGGCCGAGCGCGAGGGCGGCCTCTGCCGCGTGCCAGAACGCCTGCTTCGCTTGCTGGTAGGAGAGCCCCGCGGTCCCGCCGAGCAGCTCGAGCGTCTTCAGCGCGGCCGCGAAGGCCTCCTCGAGCCGGCCCTCGGCGTGCAGGACGGCGGTGTCGGCCGCCGCGACCGACGTCCGCTCCTGCACGTCCGGCGAGTCGGCCGGGTAGAGCCCCAGAAGGCGCCGCGCCTCTGGCGCGTTGCCGCGCGCGATGTGGATCTCCACCACCGAGCTGAGCAGACTCAGCGTCACGCTCTCGTTCAGACGGTCCTCCGGGATCTCGGCGGCCGTCGCAAGGCACTCGTCCCAGCGGCCGAGCATGTAGAGCGGGTACGTCGACTCGGCGAGCGTCGCGCGCTCGTGCGGGCGGATGCCGCGGCGCCGGCTCACCTCGAGCGCCGATTCGAGGTAGCCGAGCGCGTCCGCATAGCGGTCGGCGTGGAAGCACTGGTCCGAGAGGTTGAACTGGATCGTCGCGAGCTGCTCGAGCAGCTCGTGCTCCTCGGCGATCAGCAGGGCCTCGCGCAGATATGCGGTAGCCACGTGCGCGTGACCGCGGGCGCGCGAGAGGTGCGCGCGCCCGAGGAAGGCGCCGGCGAGCACTTCCGCGGCACCGAGTGATTCTCCGAGCTCGACTGCCCGGTCGACCAGCGCGCCGGCGCGGTCGTCGCCGGCGAAGACGTAGCCGCCCGCGAGGCGCATCGCGAGCATCCCAAGATCCTCGTCGGGCTCGTCGTCCTTGAGTAGCTCGTAGGCACGCTCAGTCATGCCGATCGCCTCGTCGAACCGCCCCTGCCAACGGACGACGAACGCGAGACGCGCCGAGACGCGTGCAGCGCGATGGCTCTCGCCGGCTCCGTCGTAGAGGGCGATGGACTCGCCGAACAGGCGCTCGGCGCCTTGGAGATCCGCCGCGCCCTGGGCGGCAGTGCCGGCCTCGTAGAGGAGCTGCGCCCGCTCCAGCGGCTCATCGGTTAGCTCCGCCGCCTGCATCAGATACCGCTGCGCCTCTCCGGACGCGGCGAGCGACTGCGCGCGCGCCGCCGCCCGGACGACCGCGTCGCGCGCACGTGCCCTCAGCTCGTCGTCAGGCACCGCCGCGTAGGCATCGAGCAGGTGCGCGGCCATTACCTCCGCCACCTCGTCGTCCCCGGCGAAGGCGCGCTCGAGATGGGAGGCAGCTGCGAGGTGGCGCGCCCGTCGCTCCCGCTTGGAGAGCGACTCGTAGGCGACGTGGCGGACGAGGTCCTGGAGGAACGCGTACTGCCCGTGCTCGGGCGAGCGCGCGTCCGCCTGCAGGCCAAGTACCTCCTTGCGGACGAGCGAGCCGAGCAGCAATTCGAGCTGGTCGTCCTCCTCGGCCAGCGCCGCGAGCGCGTCGCGCGTGAAGCTCTTGCCGAGGACGGCGCCGTCCTGGAGCAGGCGCCGCTCCTCCGGCGGAAGGCCGTCGAGCCGTGCGGCGATCAGCGCGTGCAGCGTCTCCGGCACGTCGAGCTCGCCGATCTCCCCGACCGGCTGGTACGTACTTCCTCGCTCCGCGATCAGCCTGCGATCGACCAGCATGCGTACGGTCTCCACCGCGTACAGTGGGACGCCCTCGGCGCGCTCGAGGATCTGGCGGCGCGTCGTGTCCGGGAGCCCGGGGACGAGGCCGTTCAGCAGTTGCTCCATCGCGTCGCGGTCGAGCGGCTCGAGGTAGAGGGAGGTGAAGTTGCGGTGGCCTGCGCCCCACGTCGGCCGGCGCTCGAGGAGCTCCGGCCGCGAGAGCGTGACCACGTAGAGTGGCGAGTTGCGCGACCATTCGAGCAGGTATTCGATGAAGTCGAGCAGGCTCGAGTCCGCCCACTGCAGGTCTTCGAACGCGAGCACCGTCGGGTATGTGTCGGCGAGCCGCTCGAAGAACAGGCGCCAGGCTGCGAACAGATCCTGCCGGTCGCGCGCGGCGTGCTCGGCGAGGGCGAGCAGGTGCGCGAGCCGCGGCTCGACGAACGCACGCTCGTCGGCATCGACGATGTGCTCCTCCAGTGTGGCCCGCAGCTTCTCGAGCGCGACACCGGGCTCGTCGTCCTCGCCGATGCGGCAGCGCATCCGCACCATGTCGGCGAGCGCCCAGTAGGTGACGCCGTCGCCGTAGGAGAGGCAGCGGCCGCGGTGCCAGTACGTCAGCTGAGGCAGGCCGTCGAAGTACTTGTAGAACTCCCACGCGAGACGCGACTTCCCGATCCCGGCGATGCCTGTGACCGAGACGAGATGTGCCTTGGCACTCTCGGCGCAGGCATGGAAGAGGTCCTTGATCTGCCGGAGCTCACGGTCGCGGCCGACGAACGGCGCCTCGAGCCCGTGCGACTTGAGCGTCCCGCGCGCCCCGGATACGACGCGCAGCGCGCGGGCGAGCGCGACCGGCTCCTCCTTCCCCTTCAGCTCATGGGTGCCGGCGTCCTCGTAGACAACCGACTGCTCCGTCGCGCGGCGGGTCGCGTCCCCGACGAGCACCGTCCCGGCGTCGGCGGCCGTCTGGACGCGCGACGCGGTGTTGACGAGGTCGCCCGCGACCATCCCCTGACCCTGCGCCCCGACCGTGACCGCCGCCTCGCCGGTGACGACGCCGGCCCGAGCGCGCAGCTCGGGCACGCCGATCTCGTCGCCGAGCGCCGACACCGCCGCCACCAGGTCGAGCCCTGCGCGGACCGCGCGTTCGGCGTCGTCCTCCGTCGCGGTCGGTGCTCCCCACACCGCCATCACGGCGTCTCCGATGAACTTCTCGACCGTCCCGCCGTAGAGCTCGATCAGCCGGCGGCACGTCTCGAAGTAGCGCGTCAGGAGCTCGCGCACCTCCTCCGCGTCGCGCACCTCCGACAGGCGGGTGAAGCCGACGAGGTCCGCGAACAGCACCGAGACCAGTCGCCGCTCGGCTGCCGGCTGGACATGTTCCGCGCGAGCCGCCACGGCACTCCCGCACTCGCCGCAGAACTTGACGCCGTCCTCGAGTGCGGCGCCGCACGAGGCGCACGCGACCGTCAGGCCGGTTCCGCACTCGCTGCAGAACTTCTTGCCCGCCGGGTTCTCGGTGCCGCAGCCGGGACAGAGCATCGAGCACCCACCATACGTTCGCCGGGGTCCGCCGCAAAGGTCGCCGCTCGGATCGCGGCTCCGCTACAGGTGTCGAAGCTCCCGCCCGCGGCTGCAGGCCGGCCGTGGAAGATTCACGCAAACGCCGCTTCCGAAGCGGCCTCACCGGTTAAAAGTGACACGCCTTGGTTCGAGCGTGGTTATCACGTTCAGCGGCCCCGCCCGTCCTTCGCGCTCTGCCGAAGAGCACACATCTGGTCGAGCTTCCGGTTGGCCCGCGAAAGGTGCCATTCGACGGTCGGCTCGTCGAACTTGACGAGCCGCGCGATCTCCTGCGTGGATTTTCCGGACGCGGCAAGCAGGACGATGCGCTTCTCGGTGAATGTCAGTTCGGGGACACTCACGACGCTCCCTTATGGTCGTTTGTTCGTTTTTAGCCGAGTGAGCGGGCGGGCCGGGAGACGCCGCTCCCCGCCCGCCCGCCGGCGACTACGGGGCCACCCGCAACCGGCTGTTAGCCGTAGTACATGACGCCTTCGTAGCTTTGGATCTGCTTCGTGAAGTGCAGCTTCGGCCCGGTGAGCGTGAGCCCGTCGCTGGCGTGGCCGGCCGGCTTCGGGGTACCCGGCATCAGGCAGTAGAGCTTCAGCACGCCCGTGCCGAGCCCGCTGAGCTGCACGTTCAGCGTCAGGATGCCGGAGTAGGACGGCGACCCCCTCGACCCCTGCCAGCCGACCTCCTTGAAGCCTTTCGGCCACCAGCCTGCGAGCTGGAGAAACGAGACGAAGCGCGTCGGATGCCACGTCCCATGGGCAGTCATGGCGCCCGCTGCGCTCGTGACGGCATAGGTGCCGCCGCCGGTGGCGCTCCCGGCGGCCGGATCCCAGCCGCCCCGGCCGGTGAGCACGACGGTGGAGCCGTTGGCGGCTTGGGCCGATGGCCGGCCGTTGTCTTGGTAGCGGACGCCCGTCGGGCTGTTCGGGTCATTGCCGAGCAGGGTGTAGTGGGTCAGGAAGAACGTGAACGGCCTTGCCGTCCCACGGTCGGTGGCACCCGCGCCGAGCGAGCTGGCGGCGAGGACCGCGGTGGCCGCGACGACGAGCGCCGCCACGAGTGAGAGCTTCTTCATGATCATCCTCCTCCGGTGCCTCTGGTGTCAGCAGCCCGAGGCTGCGACGGCGCCAAACATGCCGGCGTTGCCGTTGCCGCGAACGTCCTTCGTCATCGCGTTTGCCATGCCGCCGCCTGCGAGCAGCATGTTGCAGGCTCCTGTGACGCCCGTCCCGGGCGCCGGTCCGGTCGCGGCCGAGCCGGTACCTGCCGCGATGGTGAGACCGGCGACGACGGCGACGGAGACGAGTGCGATCCCGCGCTTCACTTACGACCTCCTCTGTGTTGTGGACAGCTGCGACCACGATCCCGCGGCCCGCTAACGTGCGGCTGACGTTGCGCTAACGCGTGCGAGAATCGCCGTGTGGAGCTCCGGTTGCTCGGCACGCTCGAGGTCGAGGCCGACGGTCGCGATCTCACGCCGGCGCGCCCGAAGCAGAGGGCGCTGCTTGCGCTGCTGCTGCTGAACGCCGGTGCCGTCGTGCCCATCGACGACCTCGTCGACGCACTCTGGGGACCGCGGCCGCCGGAGACGGCGCGGACGGCGCTGCACGGCCACGTGTCCGCGCTGCGCAAGCGGCTCGGCGCGGGGCGCATCGAGACGCGGGCGCCCGGCTACCTGTTCCGGCTCGCCGACGGAGACCAGCTCGACCTGCACCAGCTCGAAGAACTCGTGGCCAAGGCGCGTTCGGCGGCGGACGCGTCGCTGCGGGTGGATGTGTTCGGTGAAGCGCTCGAGCTCATCCGCGGCGAGCCGCTTGTCGACTTCCGCTATGAGCCGTTCGCGCGGCAGGAGGCGTTGCGTCTCGAGGAGCTTCGGCTCTCGGTGCTCGAGGAGCGGCTCGCCGCCGAGCTGGAGCTCGGCCGCCACACGGGGGCGATTCCGCAGCTCGAACGGCTCGTTGTCGAGCACCCGCTGCGCGAGCGCCTCCGCGCCCAGTTGATGCTCGCCCTGTACCGGGCCGGCCGCCAGGCCGACGCCTTGCGTGTCTTCGAGGACGCTCGCCGAGTGCTGATCTCGGAGCTCGGGATCGAGCCCGGGCTGTCCCTCCAGCAGCTCGAGCGCCGCATCCTCAACCACGACGCGTCGCTCGCCGGTGTCGCCGAGAAGCCATCCGGCGTCGTCACGTTCCTCGCAGCCGATCGGCCCCCGGACGAGGCGCTCGTGCACGGCGCGATCGCACGGCACGGCGGCTTGGAGCTGGAGCCGAGCAGGGAGGTGCCGCTCCTGGTTGCGTTCGCGCGAGCAGGCGACGCGGCCGCGGCCGCCGTCGAGCTACAACGGTCGGCGGCCACGGACGGATTGCGCATCGGAGTCGCCTCGGCGGAGGCGGGCTTCACCACAACCGGCTACGCGGGCCTTCGGGTGCGCGATGCGGAGACGGTCCGCGCCGCCGCCCACCGTGGCCAGACGCTCGTATCGCAAAGTACGCGCGACCTCCTGCGCGAGTTGCCATCTGAGGAGATCGACGTGCGCGACGTGGGGAAGCACGTGCTCACCGACCTTGCGCCTGCGCGACGGCTCTTCCAGCTCGTCATTCCGGGCTTGCGATCCGAGTTTCCGCCGCCCCGCAGCCTTGCGGGAAGCGCGACGAACCTGCCGCACCAGCCGGCGCCGCTGGTGGGCCGGAAGCGTGAGCTCGAGGACCTTGCCGGGCTGCTTCGGCGGGACGAGGTCCGGCTCGTCACGCTGACCGGCGCCGGGGGGACTGGCAAGACACGGCTTGCCGCACAGGTCGGAGCCCTCCTGCTCGACGAGTTCCCCGACGGCGTCATCTTCGTCGACCTCGCTCCGCTGATGAATCCGGCGCTCGTGCTGGAGGAGGCCGCGCACACCCTCGGTGTCCCGCGGACTGCGGCCGAATGCCCCGTCGGAGAGGACGTGATTCGGCACCTGCGGCGGGGCCGCTACCTGCTCGTGCTCGACAACTTCGAGCATCTCCTCGACGCCGCGCCTGCGGTCCTGGAGGTCGCCGCTGCGGCGAAGCTACTCGTCACGAGCCGCGCGCCCCTGCGCGTTACAGGCGAGCTCGTCTACCCCGTGTCACCGCTCGAGACGGCGGTCGGCGACGACGTGGAGGCGCTGGCGTCAGTCGACTCGGTGGCGCTGTTCGTGGCGCGGGCCCAGGCGGTGCGGCCCGAGTTCGCGCTCAGCGCCGGCAACGCAGCGGACGTCGCAGGCATCTGCACGGCGCTCGACGGACTGCCGCTTGCGATCGAGCTTGCGGCGCCGCGGGTCACGGTGCTGCCGCCTGCTTCGCTGCGCTCCCGGCTCGACGCGCGTCTGAAGCTCCTCACGCATGGGCCGCGCAGGCTGCCGGAGCGCCACCGGGCGCTGCGCACCACGATCGAGTGGAGTTACGACCTGCTCGAGCCTGAGGAGCAGCGGCTCTTCGAGCGGCTTGCGGTGTTCGTCGGAGGATGCAGCCTCGAGGCCGTCGAGTGCATTTGCGGCGACGACGTCGAGCACGTCGCGGCGCTCTCGTCGCTGGTCGATGCCAGCCTCGTCCGCAGCGAAGGCAGCGACGATGCACCGAGGTTCCCGATGCTCGAGACCATTCGCGAGTACGCGGCCGAGCGGCTCGAGCAGTCGGGAGACGCCGAAGCGATCCGGCGCCGTCACGCCCAGCACTTCCTGGCGCTCGCGGAGGACGTCGAGCCGCAGCTCCGCGGAAGCCCGGGCGTGTGGCTCGAGTCGCTCGAGTGGGACAACGACAACCTCCGCGCCGCACTCGATCGTCTCGATGCGGCGGGCGAAGACGAGCTCACGCTTCGATTCGCCGGCTCGCTCTGGCGGTACTGGTATCTGACGGGTCGCTGCGCAGAGGGCTCGGAGCGACTGGAGCGCGCTCTTGCTGCGGACGATCGCCCGACGGCGGCCCGTGGCAAGGCGCTGATCGGCGCGGCCGTGATGGCTGCCAACCGCGGCGACACCGGGCTCGCACGGCGCCGCGCTGAGGAGGCTATCGACCTCCACCGAGCGCTCGGGGACGCCTGGGGTGAGACCTACTCGCTGTTCATGCTCGGCGCCGCCGTCGGCGACGACGGCGAGCTCGAGCGGGCCGTGGAGCTCGACGAGGAGAGCGCGCGGCGCTTCCGGGAGCTGGGAGACGAGCACTCGGCGCTGCTCGCGACACGCAACCTCGCGCGCATGTTCGCCGCTCTCGGCGACCGTGGCCGAGCACGGGAGCTGCACGAGCACAACCTGCGCAGCGCCCGGCTCACCGACAACCAGCGGATCGCCGCGAGCGCGCTCAGCGCGCTGGCGATGATCGCCGTCGCCGATGGGCGCGTCGAGGACGCGTATCCGATGTTGACGGAGAGCCTCTCGATTCATCGCGACCTCGGCGACTTCCTCGACAGCGCCGTCGATCTCTGTCGCTTTGCGTTCGTGCTGGCATTCGACGGCCACGTCGAGAAAGCCGTCCGTCTGCTCGCCAGCTTCGACGCGCACGCCGACGAGGTCGGTGGGCGCCGCGCCTGGGTAGCCGAGATCAACGACGATACGCTGACGACGGTTCGCACGCGGCTCGACGACGATGCGTTCGCGAGCGCGTGGCAGGAGGGAGCGGGGTTGACGATCGGGGAGGCTGTCACACTCGCGCTCGATGGCGCGGACGGGGCGCTCTGACCAGTCGTCTGAACCGGATCCGTGGGTCTCCTTCGTCGTCCGGCTCGATGGAGATCAACTCCATCGGATGGCTTTTGGTGATCGCGAAGGGTGGCTGATCAAGCGCGATGGGCGGTTCCTCGAGCGCGATCTCGTTTGCGTTCGGCTGCGACAGGGCGATCGCCAACGCACCCTGCAAACTTGCGGGTTCTAGCAGGACAGTCGAGAGTGCTCCCAGTCGGTCATAACCCGAACCAAGACGCGCGTGTGGTTGGCGATCGGTTCAAGCTTTCACGTCGCAATGCCCGAAACGGCGGCTCGACGGGACGATGAACTGTTACCCCGGTGCGGGCCGAAGCTATCTTCGGGGCGTATGAAGACCGCGGATAAGGCTCGCAAAGACCGCTATCGGCGATACGCGCCGGAGCTAGGCCTGCTCCTGTGGGCGGTTTGGGATCCAATCGCCGCCGGAGTCCCAATCGACGAGTACGACAACTACGTCCCGGTCATCTGGAAGCTGCTGGAGGAGCACGCTGGCGCGGAGGCTGTTGCCGCCGAACTGACCCGGATCTGCACGGATCGCATCGAGATGGACGCCGGGACGAACGAGACCGCTGCCGAGCTGCTCACGGCGTGGTGGCACTGGCGCTTCGATTTCCCGGTCGAGTTCGAGGCCAGCTCGTAGCGTCTGGCGGGCGGGCCGGCTACGTGCCCGAGCGGTCCGTAAGACATCCGACGGCGGAACTCTGGAATGCTGAACGAGCATGAGCTTCATCCTCGAACTCGACGCGCCGGACGTTGATCCGGAGACGGCAGAACGACTGGAGCGGGCGACCCAGGAGGCGGGATATCTGCCTGTGCGTGCGCGGCGAGGACGGCGCTGGCGACGCCGCGCGGAGATGGGGTTGTCGATCTTCGACGGGCGCGACGACGTCCACGTTCTCTCGGACGACGCCGATTGGTCGGAGGACGCCTTCACATTCGACGAGCGCGGCAGGGAGCTACTTGCACAGACGGTCTCGCTGCTGGCGCACGAGCTTGAGCCCGGGTGGGCGCTGCGCGCGTATTGGGTCGGGGACCCGTGCAAGGACGAGCGCACCGTGACGGGTGATGAGCTGGCCGAACTTGTCCGCAGCTCGGCTCTCGAACGCACTGCGCGCTACCGGGTCGCTTGAGGGGCGACGGCGCCCCGGACTGCGCGAGCGTCCCGTCGCGGGAGCTCCGCTGCTTTTCTAAGGTTTTCTATCGAGCCGTGTTGGTTCGATAGAAACCATGAGAATCGCGTTCGGGTGCAGCTCGGGCCGGGACTCTCGGCGCTTCCGCAGAGATGCTGATCTGACGTGTGTCTGAGCAGGGAAATGTCCGAAAGTCGCTGTCGAAGGTCCTTACATAGAGGTGGAGACTTCTATGCGTCTGGCACCGAGCACGGCAGCCTGCTCTGACCGGTGCGTCTTCGGCGCCGGCCGAGGTCATTGCCGTTAGCGCTGTCATCGTTGCTGGCAGCGGGTGTCAGCAACGTCGCCAGTAGCAGGGTGCCGTGCGCGTGCCCGCCTTCCCGTTTTGTGGTGCGGGTTTGCGGGGCGCTCCCGTTTCCTCCGTCTTCGACTCCGGATTCCTGACCACCCGCACACTTCGTGAGCTTGCGCGGGTGGTCAGGAACCACGGGAGCGCTGAGGTTTCTGGTGTGAGCGGGAACGCGGGCACGCGATCGGAGACCGGACACCGAACAGTGCGAATACCGGGTCCGAAGCAGGACCTGTGAAGAAGAGCGGGAGTGCGGGCTGCCGGCCTGGTGAAGAGATGACGGCTGGCGGGCGGCCATGGGTTGCCAGCTCAGTGGGCAGCGGGTGGCGAGTTGGCGGGCAGTGGGGGACGCGATCATTCGGCCGCCTGTCGTTGCAGCCTGCGAGCTGAGGTCAGGTTCGTCGGCGGGGCGGGCTTCGCGGGTTTGGGTGTGCGGGCTGCGCGCCGGCCGTCAAGCCGCCTTTGGCGGCTCTTCGCTCGCTGCGCTCGTGACTGCCGGCTCTCCGCAGCCCGCGTGAGCGGCGCTCGAAGCCCGCCCCACCGTCGATCTCAAACTCAATCAGGAGGTTGCGCATGATGCACGTCGTCGTTCGTCCCGATGCAGCGGGTAGCGGCGCTTGAGCGTCCGGTCGAAGCACGTCCGTCGCGCTGACGATCGTCGCCGAGGCGAAGCGCCGTCCCGGCGGCGGCCTGTCCGGCGGCGGGAGCCGGTAGCGGCTGCGGGCGACGGTCGGCTGCGTGTTCGGGCGCCGCGGTTCGTCGACCGTTCCGATGCTCAGCGGACGGAGGTGGTCCGTTCGTTGCGTGTGCTGTACTGCGATTTCATCGCGGGCGGCGGCCTGGAGGAGCTTCGCCGCCGTCGCGATCGGGGAGGAGACCGTTAGGTGAGGATCGCGACCTACACCCGTATCTCGACCGACGAGGAGCACCAGCCTTACTCGCTCGAGGCTCAGGCCGTGCGTCTCGCGGCCTATGTGGAGAGTCAGGAGGGCTGGCGGATCACGCGCCGCTTTACCGACCAGGCATCCGGCGCGAGCCTCGAGCGGCCCGGCCTGGAGCGGGCGTTGAAGGAGGCGGACGCGAAGCGGTTCGACCTGCTGCTCGTCTACCGCGTCGACCGCCTGTCGCGGTCGGTGCGCGGGCTCGCGCATGTGCTTGAGCAACTCGACCAGGCCGAGGTGCTCTTCCGCTCGGCGACGGAGCCGTTCGACACCTCTAGTTCGGCGGGGCGGATGATGGTGCAGATGCTCGGCGTGTTCGCGGAGTTCGAGCGGGCGACGATTGTCGAGCGGGTGATCGCCGGCATGGAACGCAAGGCCGCCCGCGGCGAATGGAACGGCGGCTCCGTGCCCTTCGGCTACCGCCTCGACGCCGAACGCCGCTACCTCGAACCCGAACCGGCCGAAGCAGCCGTCGTCGAGGAGATCTTCGAGCGGTACGTCGAGCGACTGCACGGCACGCAAGCGATCGCTCGCTGGCTCAGCGGGCGCGGTTACCGGACGAAGCAGAGTAAGCCGTTCAATCCGCAAGCTGTGCTGACGATCCTGCGCAACCGCGCTTATCTCGGCCAGATCAGTTTCCGCGGCACCCATCACGCCGCACCCCACACGCCGCTGATCGAGGCGGCGTTGTTCGAGCGGGCGCAGGCGATCTTGCGCGAGCGCGGCGAGGATCACTCGTTGCGCCGCTCGAACCAGTCCGACTACCTGCTCACGGGGCTCGTGAAGTGCGTCCGCTGCGGCAAGCGCTACCTCGGCGCCGCCGCGAACGGCAACGGCGGCCGCTACCGCTACTACGTCTGCTTCTCACGGCAACGCTACGGCCGAGGGACCTGTGACGCGGACAGCCTCCCCGCCGACGAGCTCGAGCAGGCAATCCTGGAGCAGCTGCAAGACCTACTCGCGCGCGAGGACGACGTGCGCGAGGCGATCAGCGTCGCCTTCGCCGACCTCACCAAACAGCAGCCGAAACGCGACGCCGAACTCACTCGCATCGACGCGGACATCCGGAAGGTCGACGAGGCGCTCGATCGCTACTTCCGCGCCTTCGAGAACGGCTCGATGCCCGAGCAGGCGTGCGCGCCCCGAATCGCCGATCTCACCAAGCGGCTCTCAGAACTTCAGGCCCGTCGCGACGAACTCGCCGCGGACGCCGCCGACACCCCTGAACCTTTGAGCGAGGACGACCTCCACGCTCTCCAAGCACACGTCGCCCAAGTGATCGCCGACGGCGAGCCCGCCGCTCGCAAGGCACTGCTGCAAGCACTCGTCGACGAGATCCGCGTCGCAAGCCGCGACGAGATCTATCCCTTCTTCACATTGCCGACGGTTCGACCACCGTACGGATCAGTGCCCCCGACAAGAATCGAACTTGTGCACACGGTTTAGGAAACCGTTGCTCTATCCACTGAGCTACGGGGGCGCGTCGGCCCCAGCGTAACCGCCTCTAGTCCTCGATCGTGACGAGGGTGCCGATCGGGGTGTACGGCCACACTTTCGCGGCCGAGGCGAGCGGGAGCTCGACGCAGCCGAGGCTCTGCGGCGTGCCGAAGGAATTGCGATTGAACGCGTGCAGCGCTTCGCCGCCGTGGAAGTAGCTGATCCAGCGGATCCCCGGATCGTTGTAGTGCGAGCCGTCGGGATTCGTGCCGCTCATCGTGCCGACCGGGATGTGCTCGAACACCGGGAACGTCCCGAGCGCGGTCGGCGCCGCCGGCACGCCGGTGTTGCCCGGCGAGGTGAGCACCACGTCGCCGTTGTGCCACAGCGTCAGGAGCTGCGGCACGTTTCGGTGCACGAAGACATAGCTGTAGCCGTCCCGGCGCTGCTTGCCCGCGACCGCGTCGACGAGCAGCGCGTGCCAGACATCGGCCCCGGCGATGCCGTCGACCGTCAGCCCGTGCTCGTCCTGGAACATCATCACCGCGCCGCGGACGATCGTGTTCGGCTCGCCGAGCCGCCAGAGCTCCTGCAGCTCGTGCGGTGTATTCGGGTAGCGCCAGGTGAACTCGCCGGCCGGCGGATCGACCGCGGCGGTGAGCTGCGCGCCCGCCGTTCGCGCAACCTCGTCGTCGTCCGGTGACCACGCGAGCGGCAGGTAGCCCTGCTCGGCGAGCAGCTGCTGCAGCCGCAGGAACGAGGCGGGCGCGACGGTCCAGCCGATCGCGCGCGACGCATCGACCGTGTCGCCGGTCGCGCTGCTGACGGCAACCGTGTGCGGGAAGCGAACGTGCAGGCGGCTCGCGAAATGCGCGCCGAAGCCGGACGAGCGGAACTCGAGCGTGTGGCTGTCGGTCTGCAGCCAGCGGCCCGGGACGCCGGGCGAGAGCGTCGGCTGCGTCGAACCGAGCACCTCCGAGATCGGGTGCGAGAACGTGAGCCGCAGCGACGCTGACGGGTCGATCTGGGCGCCGGGCGCCGGGCTCGCGAGGACGACCGGCTCGCTCGCCGGCGGGAACCACGTCACCTTCACCGGCGCGCCGAGCCGCTCCCACGAGCGTGCGGCGACGGCTATGTCGATCGACCCCGCACGTGACTTCGCAGGCAGCGCGACGGACGTGCCGCCCACCGAGACACGGCCGTGGCCGAACGAGACCGAGCTGACCGCGGTGTCGAAGCGCACGCGCGGCGGTGCCCCCGGGCGAGCAGTCGGCCAGCGGTTGCGCACGTGCGCGACGGGCGCGTGCACCGTCAGCGTCTCGCGCCGCTCCTTGCCGAGCAGCCAGCTCGACCAGCCCGGGCGCCTGACGACGACCGCCACCGAGACCTCTTCTCCGGGTGTGACGCGTGTCGTCGGCGTCAGGCGCCCGCCGGCGACGTCGAGCCGGATCGGGCGACCTCCTGGGCCGGTCGCCCGGACGCGCTCGACCGAGCCCGCGAACGGCTGCAGGTCGATGCGCGCGAGCGCCGAGGCGTCGCCGGCGAGCGTCGCGCCCGACCAGAGATAGACGGCACCGGCGGCAGCCGCGAGCAGCGCGGCAACGGCGACGGCGGCAATCGCGGCCCGTGTCACTCCAAAAGAATATGGCCGTTTTCCGCCGGGGACGAATCGCGCGTGTGCAAGCGTTTAGAAGCTCTCACAGAATGAGCGTTGTGCCGCCCGGCCGCGCTCGGCGCGGCGCGATGCTGTGTCCTCGGTCGTCCCGATAGTCTTGACTATCGGGAAGCCCTGCGTCCTGGCCTCGCACCACCGATCGCACCCGGATCGACGAACGTCATTCTGTGAGAGCTTCTTACCCCACTCGTGGCGAACCTCGGCGTCATCCGCGGCGGTGCCCTCTACGTCGGCGCGCTGGTCGGCCCCGGCCTGCTGCTCGTACCCGCGCTCGCAGCCCAGGCGGCCGGCGCGGCGTCGATCGTCGCGTGGGGCGCCCTGCTCGTCCTCTCTGCGCCGCTCGCCGTCACCTTCGCCGCGCTCGGCGTGCGCCACCCCGTCGCAGGCGGCGTCTCGGCCTACGTCCGCGAAGGGCTCGGCGACGATGCCGCGGCCGTCACCGGCGGCTGGTTCCTCGCCGCGGTCGCACTCGGCGCGCCGGCGGTCTCGCTCATCGGCGGCTACTACGTCGCCGATCTCACCGGCTCCGGCACTCCGGTCGCCGCGGCCGTCGGCCTCGCGATGTTCGCCGCCGTGCTCGCCGCGAACCTCTTCGGCGTGCGCGTCTCGTCCGGCTTCCAGCTCGCGCTCTCGTCGGCGCTGATCGTCGTCGTTGCCGTGGCGGTCGTCGTCGCGCTGCCGTCGCGCGGCGGGGACAACTGGTCGCCGTTCGCCCCGCACGGCTGGTGGGCGATCGGCACCTCGGCCAACATCCTCGTCTGGCTGTTCGTCGGCTGGGAGGCGGTCGCCCAGCTCGCCGGCGAGTTTCGCCGGCCGGGCGTCGACCTGCCGCGGGCCGCTGCGCTCGCGTTCGGCGTCGTGACGATCCTCTACGGCGGCGTCGCGGTCGCGACGATCGGCGTCACGGCCGGTACGCACTCGCGCGTGCCGCTCGCCGACCTCATCTCCGTCGGGTTCGGCCGCGCCGGGCGCGACGCGACGGCGGTGCTCGCGGTCGCGCTCACGATGGGGACGATGAACGTCTACCTCGCCGGCACGGCGAAGCTGACCGCGGCGCTCGCCGCCGAGGGTGCGCTGCCGCTCTGGTTCGCCGGCGGCCGCGAGCGCTCGATCCCGCGCCGCCCGCTGCTCGTCTACGCGCCTGTCGTCTTCGCCGTCATCGCCGTCGTGCTCGCGGGGGTCGGGACGACGTCGGAGTTGATCCGCGCGACGTCCGCCTGCTTCATCGCCGTCTACGTGATCGCGCTGCTCTCTGCGGTACGCATCCTCGACGGGCCGGTGCGCGCCGCCGCCGCCGTCTCGCTCGTGCTCTCCGGACTCGTCGCCGTCTTCTCCGCCGCGTATCTCGCCGTCCCGGTGGTCGCCGGCGTGCTCGCGTTCGCGCTCCGGCGCCGGCTCCAGCCTCGCGCCGTCGCGGTGTAGCGTCGGGCCGTGCACGAGACGCGCATCCAGACACGCTGGACCGACTTCGACGCGCTCGGCCACCTCACGCACGTCGCCTACCCCGTGCTCCTCGACGAGGCGCGCGACTCGTTCCTCGCGAGCAGGATCGGCTCGTTCGCCGAGTGGCCGTCGGTGATCGTGCACCTCTCGGTCGACTACAAGCGGGAGATCGCGCACCCTGCGCCCGAGCTCGTGGTGCGTACGCGGGTCGCCGAGTTGGGGCGGACGAGCGTGACGTTTGAGCAAGAGGTCGTCGGCCCGGACGGCGCCGTCGCGGCGAGCTCGCGCTCGGTGCTCGTCGCCTGGGACGCCGGCGCGCGGGGCGCGCGCTCGATCGCGGACGACGAGCGCGCGAAGCTTGTCGGCTAGACCGCGACGCGGACTTCGCCCCCGACGAAGACGCGCTCGATCTCGATGCGGTCGTTCAGGACGACGATGTCCGCCGGCGCACCGATGTCCAGCCGGCCGAGCTCCGGATCGCCGAGCACACGTGCCGGCGTGGACGTCGCGGCCTCGAGCGCGTCCTCGATCGGCACGCCGAGGTCGTGCAGGTTCCGCACCGCCTCGATCATCGTCAGCACACTGCCCGCGAGCACGCCGTCGGGACCGCGCACGGTTCCCTCGCTCACGTGCACGTCGAGGTTGCCGAGGCTGTACGAGCCGTCCGCGACGCCGGCGCCCGTGATCGCGTCGGTGACGAGTGCGAGCCGGCCGCGCGCCGCGCGCGCGGCGACGAGGACGGTCTCCGGCGCGAGATGGATGCCGTCGACGATCACGGAGACCACGACGTCGTCGCGTGCGAGCGCCGCACCGATGATGCCAGGATCGCGGTGCAGGAACGGTCGCATCGCGTTGAAGAGGTGAGTAACGCTGCGCGCGCCGCGGTCGAAGGCGGCGTTCGCCTGCGCAGCCGTCGCGTCGCTGTGCCCGAGTGAGACGGCGACGCCACGCTCGAGCAGCCGGTCGATCAACTGCTCCGCACCCGCAAGCTCCGGCGCGAGCGTCATCAGGCGGACCGGCCCCGCATCGAGCAACCGCTCGAGCAGCGCCGCGTCGGGGTCGCGCCGCGACGACGCCTCGTGCGTGCCGAGCCGGTTGGGCGAGAGGAAAGGCCCCTCGAGGTGCATGCCGAGGATCCGCGGTCTCGCCTCGCCCACCGGCACCTCGCGCATCGCCGCGAGGAGTTGCTGTTCGGGGCTCGTGATCAGCGTCGGGAGGTACGCCGTCACACCAGTCTCGAGCAGCGCCTCCCCGGCGCGGCGATAGCCGGCGACGTCGGCGTCGAGGAAGTCGACGCCGCCGAAGCCGTTCACCTGGAGATCGACGAAGCCGGGCACGGCAATGCCGCGGCCGCCGGGCGACGAGACCGCGACGGCGACGACCCGGCCGTCCTTCACCTCGACGTCGCCGGCGACGAGCAGGCCGTCGACGAGCGCCGCTTCGACTCCGAGTTTCATCGCGCCAGTCTAGAAGTGGTCCTACCCGTTGGTCAATACCAGTAATCCAATTCGTGGCGAGAGCGGGCTTGTATCCGCCCGAGCTGGTCTATACCATCGCACGCGATGGCGGAGATCCGGCTCGACCAGGTGACGAAGGCGTTCGGCTCGGTCACGGCCGTGGACGACGTCTCCGTGACGATCGCCGACGGCGAATTCCTCGTCCTCGTCGGGCCGTCCGGCTGCGGCAAGTCGACCCTGCTGCGGATGATCGCCGGCCTCGAACAGGCGACCGCGGGCGCGATCTGGATCGGCGAGCGAGACGTCACCGAGCTGCCGCCGCGGAGCCGCGACGTCGCAATGGTCTTCCAGACGTACGCCCTCTATCCACACATGACGGTGCGCCAGAACATGGGCTACGGGCTGAAGGCGCGACGCACGCCGAAGCCCGAGATTGCGCGGCGCGTCGACGACGTCGCCGAGCTGCTCGGGATGAGCGATCTCCTCGACCGCCGGCCGGCGCAGCTCTCGGGCGGCCAACGCCAGCGGGTGGCGATGGGCCGCGCGATCGTGCGCCAGCCGCAGGCGTTCCTGCTCGACGAGCCGCTCTCGAATCTCGATGCGAAGCTGCGCGTCGGCATGCGCGCGTCGCTCGCACAGCTGCACCAGCGACTCGGCGTGACGACCGTCTACGTCACGCACGACCAGACAGAGGCGATGACGCTCGGCCAGCGCGTTGCCGTGATGCGGGACGGGCGCATCCTCCAGTGCGACCGGCCGCAGGCGCTCTACGGACGGCCGGAAAATCTCTTCATCGCGGCCTTCATCGGCTCGCCGGCGATGAACCTCGTCGAGGCTGCGATCGAGGGCGACACCGTGCGCTTCGGGCAGTACCGCATCCCGCTCGCGACTCGGCCTGACGCCGGGCGGGTCGTGCTCGGGATCCGGCCCGAGAGCTTCGAGGACGCGGCCTTCGCGCCGGGCCGTCCCACGATCTCCGTTCACGTGGAGGTGCTCGAGGAGCTCGGCTCGGATGCGCACGTCTTCTTCCACGTCGACGCGCCACCGAAGACCGCCGAGGTGCTGGAATCGGCTTCGGAAGGCGGTTTGCTGGCCGCCGACCGGGCACTCTTCACGGCCCGCGTCGACGCGCGCACCGCCGCCCGCGTGGGCGGCACGCTCGCGCTCGCGGTCGACCCGGCGCGCTTCCACTTCTTCGACCCCGAGACGGGAGACCGGCTCGAGGCCGCCGCCGCTCCACAGCTCGTGGGCGCTCGTTGACGAAGCAGCGCGAGACACGCGAGCGCGTGCTCGAGCTGATCGAGCCGCTCAGCGTCGGCGACGCGATCCCGTCGGAGCGCCAGCTCGGCATCGACCTCGGCGTCTCCCGCCTGACGGTGCGCGCCGCCCTCGACGAGCTCGTGCGCGAGGGCTACCTCGTCCGCCGCCGCGGCGCCGGCACCTTCGTCGCCGAGCCCAAGGTCGCAAAGGGCATCGACATCACGTCGTTCAGCGACGACATGCGCGCCCGCGGCCTCAACCCCGGCAGCCGCACGCTCGACCTGCGCGACATCCCGGCGGGGGCGCGGCTCGGCCGCATCCTGCACGTCTCGCCGTCGGAGAGGATCGTCGCGATCAAGCGACTCCGGCTCGCCGACGGTGAGCCGATGGCGATCGAGCTCCTACACGTTCGCGGCTCGCTCGTCCCCGGGCTCACCGGCCGCGACCTGGAGGAGAACTCGTTCTACGACCTGCTCGCGAGCCGCTACGAGATCTCGATCGTCGGCGGCACGCAGACGGTCGAGCCGACGGTGACGAACGACGAGGAGTCGGCGGCGCTCGGCGTTCCCCTCCATTCGCCGGCGCTCCTCTTCGAGCGGGTGACGCGGTCTTCCGACGGCGACGTCGTCGAGTACACGAGCTCGACCTACCGGGGCGACCGCTACCGGCTCGTCACGGAGATCGGCCTCGGCGGCAAGCCGCTCCAGCCGCTCAGCGTGGCCGGACTGGACCAGTTCTGAGATTGGTATTGACTTCTCTGTGACCACTGTGAGACTATCCGCCGGAATGGGAAGTGGTCTGTACCAAATTCGCGGCGCCGTCGCTCTTTCCGAGCCGGGCCGCCTGACTCTGGGGGCATCCAGGTGAAGAGACGCAGCATCGTCGCGCTCTCGATTGTCGCCGTGACGGCGGCAGCGGTCATGGCCGCGACGTCGGGAGCGGCAACCAGGCACGCGACGGCCAACAGCATCACCGTCTGGCTTCAGGTCGACGCACAGTCCGGCTGGCCGGACCTCGTCGCCTCTACGAACCAGAAGTTCCAGTCCGACCATCCCGGCACCACGGTGAGCGTGCAGTACCAGAACTGGGGCGACCACCTGCAGAAGTTCGACGCGACGCTCGCCGGCGGCGGCGGGCCCGACGTGATCGAGATGGGCAACACCGAGATGACGAAGTACATGGCGGCCGGTGCGTTCGCGTCGCTCGACCGCTCGTCGTTCGACAACTCGGCGTCGTGGCTGAAGGGCCTCGCCGCATCCGGGGCGTTCGGCGGCAAGACCTACGGCGTGCCGTACTACGCAGGCTCGCGCGTCGTCACCTACCGTACCGACCTGTTCAAGAAGGCGGGCATCAGGAAGCTGCCGACGACGACGGCCGCGTACATGGCCGACGCGAAGCGGCTGCTTGCGAAGAACCCGAAGAAGGGCTTCTCGCCGATCTACATCGCGGGCACCGACTGGTACGTCGCGATGGGCTTCGTCTTCGACTACGGCGGCGGGATCGCGCAGCAGATCAGCGGCAAGTGGAAGGGCCTCCTCGACTCGAAGAAGTCGATCGCCGGCCTGACCGCGTTCAGGAACTTCTACCTCGCGACCTCGCGGGCGTCGAAGACGACGGACGAGACGCATCCGAACCCGTACGACGTGTACGCACAGGGCCAGGCCGCGTCGATGATCGGCCCGAGCTGGTTCACCTGCTGCGTCGGGAAGGCCTACACGGGCTCGACCGCGCAGTTCGTGATGCCCGGTCACGTGAAGGGCCAGGCGATCCCGGGCTTCCTCGGCGGCTCCGATCTCGCCGTTCCCGCGACCTCGAACTCGAAGTCGCTCGCCGCCGACTGGATCAAGGACTTCACCTCGACGAGTGCGGAGAAGACCCTCCAGGCGAAGGGCAACATCCCGAACGCGACCAACCTGCTCGGCTCGAGCGTCAACGAGCGCGCGGCCGCCCGGAGCTGGTTCGTCCCGACGGCGAAGCACTGGGTCGACGTCGAGAACGGCAACATCCTCCGCAACATGCTGGCGCAGATCCTCACGAACAAGCTGTCGATCAGGCAGGCAGCGTCGTCCGCCAGCGACAACATCGCGTCGGTGCTGAACCAGCCGTAACGCGTGCAGGAAAGCAGTCCCATGGCTGTCGCCGCCGAGACCATGATCGACCGGTCTCGGCGGCGCCGCCGTTTCGGGGGGCGTGCGCTGCGCGCATCGATCCCCTACGGGCTGATCGCGCCGGTCGTCGTCGTGACCGCCGTCATCCTCGGCTATCCGATCTACTGGCTCGTCAAGCTCTCGACGCAGCAGTACGGCCTGTTCGAGCTGATCCGGCACAAGGGCATCGGCGTCGGCCTGCGCAACTACCACTC
>JAICTB010000022.1 GCA_025936595.1 Thermoleophilia bacterium
GGCTCGCGACGCTTCGATCGCTCGCGATGCCAGATCGCGACGCTAGATCTGCCAGTCCCCGCCGCGCAGGACGGGGACGCGTTCTCCGGCGGCGGTGACTCCGTCGACCTCGAGCTCCGGCGAGCCGATCATGAAGTCGACGTGCGTGCCGCTCGCATTGACACGGCCGCTCTCGGCCTCGTCGACAAGGAATGGGAAGCCCATGCCGAACGCGATGTGGCTCGCGGCGTTCTCGTCGAGGAGCGTATTGAAAAACACCGTCTCGAGCGGCCCGATCCGCCCCTGGCGGTCGACGAGCGCGAGCTCGCCGAGGCGCAGCGCGCCCTCGTCGATCGCGAGCTGTGACCGCAGCGCCTCGACGTTCTCGTCCGCATCGATCTCCACAGCGGTGCCGGCCTCGAAGCGCACGCGCAGGCCGCGGATGATCGTGCCGTCGCGCAGCACGAGCGGCTTCGTCGACGCGACGTGCCCCTCCGTCCGTAGCGGGTCCGGCGTGGTGAACACCTCCTCGGTGGGCAGGTTCGGGAGGTGACGCAATCCCTTCGCCGTCGTGAAGTCCGCCGCCCACCACGTGTGCGTCGCCAGCATCCCGACCGTCAGCTCGGTTCCCGGCCCGCGCAGCTCGATCGCGTCGAACTGCCGCGCGGCGAGCCGTCTCGCCGACGCGTTCAACGCCGCCATCCGCTCGTCCCACGCCTTCACGGCGTCCGGCTCGTCGAGGCGCAGAACATGCTCGAGCTCCCGCCAGAGCTTCTCGTACGCCTCGTCCTCGGGCAGCTCCGGATAGACGAGCTTCCCCCACTCGCGATGCGGGCACGGCGCGATGCACCAGTTCGTCAGGCGCTGTCCGACGATCTCGCCGAGCTCCCTCACCCGCGGGAGCATGTCCCTCCCCGCAAGCGCCATATCGAGACCGGCGAGCGCGCCGGGCGCCGTGACTCCGGCGAGAGTGACGCGTGCACCGTTCTCCGCCGCATGCGCCAGGTACTTCGCGCCGTACCACTCCGGCACAAACGTGAGCGTCTCAGGATCGCCGTGCTCAACCCGTGCCCGCTTCACCCACGGGTCGAAGTAATCGACGTCGACGAACTTCGCGTCGCGTTCGTACGCGGCCGCGGCGACCGCCCGCGCTCCTTCCTCGTTCCCGATCTCCGCCGTGACGAGGACGACCTGTCCGGGCTGGACGTTCGCACCGTGCACGGCGAGCTCTGCGAGGCGTGTCCAGCGGTCGGCCATCGGAGCAGGCGATCCTATAACCCACGGCGAAAGCGGTGCGGATGACGATCGAAGCCGCCGCAGAGCGCTTCCTCGCAGCAGCCGGGATCAGCGACGGCACCCGCCGCGGCTACCGCGCCGACCTCGAGGAGTTCGCGCGCTGGTTCGGCCCCGACAGCCCCGTCGAGGACGTGGACGTGCGCGTCCTTGCCGACTGGGTCACGGAGCTCGGCCGCTCGCGGCCGCGCGGCCGCCTCGCTCCGGCGACGATCTCGCGCAAGCTCGTCGCCGTCCGCAGCCTGCTGCGCTACTCGCTCGGTCGCGATCACGTCCCCGACGCGCCCCTCACGCCGAAGCGGCCGCGCAGGCTGCCCGAGGCGCCCAAGCAGAACGAGGTCGAGGAGATCGTCGCCGCACTGGACGCCGACGGGCCGCTCGCGTTGCGCAACCGCGCGCTCGTCGAGCTCGTGTACTCCGCCGGCCTGCGCAGCGCGGAGGCGGTCGCACTCGATCTCGGCGACGTCGACTTCGAGCAGGAGCTCGTGCACGTGCGGCAGGGCAAGGGATCGAAGGATCGCGTTATCCCGCTCGGCGAGGAAGCAGCGCACCTCATCGCGCGCTACCTCCACGAAGCGCGTCCGCAGCTCGCGCGCGGCGCCGAGAACGCCCTCTTCCTCTCGGCCCGCGGCCGCCGCCTCGACACCTCGACGCTGCGCCGCCTCGTTCCGCACCCCCACCGGCTCCGCCACGCATTCGCGACGCACCTGCTGGAGGGCGGCGCCGACCTGCGGACGATCCAGGAGCTCCTCGGCCACGCCTCACTCTCCACCACGCAGATGTACAGCCACGTCGACGCGAAGCGGCTGCGAAAGGTCTATGACACCGCACACCCAAGATCCTGAGGTCGAGGGCTTCCTCGCGCTCCTCGGCGCGACTCGCTCGCCGCGTACCGTCGAGGCCTACCGTCGCGACCTGCGCGCGCTCCGCGACTACCTCGGCAAGCCGGTCGCCCAGGCGACGCTCGAGGAGCTCGAGCGCTACACCGCGCAGCTCCGCGCCGACGGGCTCTCGAGCGCGACGATCGCGCGCCGGACCGCCGCGGCCCGCAGCTTCTTCCGCCACGAGCAGCTGCTCGGCGCGCGCGGCGACAACCCGGCGGCCGCCGTCGCCCTGCCGCGCCGTGCAAAGACGCTGCCGAAGACGCTCTCGCCCGGCGAGGCGGTGCGGCTGATCGACGCGGCGGCGGGGACGCAGCCGCGCGCGCTCCGCGACCAGGCGCTCGTCGAGCTCCTCTACGGCGCCGGCCTGCGCGTCTCCGAGGCGACGGGGCTCGACAAGACCGGCGTCGACCTGGACGAGCGCCTCGTGCGCGTGATCGGCAAGGGGAACAAGGAGCGAGTTGTGCCGATCGGCCGTCCCGCTGTCGAGGCGCTGCGCCGCTACCTCGCGCGCGGCCGTCCCCACCTCGACCGCCGCCACCGGCCCGAGCTCTTCCTGAACGCAAAAGGCGGGCCTCTGACGCGCGCCGGCGCCTTCCTGATCCTCCGCAAGCTCGCCGAGAAAGCCGGGCTCGACCCGCTACGGGTCCACCCGCACCTCCTGCGTCACTCGTTCGCGACGCACCTGCTCGAAGGCGGCGCGGATCTGCGTTCCGTGCAGGAGATGCTCGGCCACGCCGACCTCTCGACGACGGAGCTCTACACGCACGTAACCGATCGGCGCCGCCGGGAGTTGTATTACCGAGCGCACCCCCACGCTCGGCGGAAATCGACGGAGGACGTAGTTGTCACTGAACGTACACGCAGAGCTCTTCATGATCATGGCGTCGGCCGCGATCTGGCTGATGATGAAGGCGGGACTCGCTAAGAACGCGCTCGAGATGAAGCGAAAGCGCACCGTCTGCCCGTCGTGCGGCCGGCACGACGGCTGCAGCTGCCGTCCCTGACGACCCTTACTTCGTCGCCTTGCGGCGTAGGAGCTGAGCGACCTTGGTAGCAGCATCGCGCAGCTCGCGAGGCTGTTCGTCGTCCCCACCAAGCGCGCCGAGCAGCTGGATCGTGTCCGGCCGCGACGAGCCATTCTTCAGCGCGACGACGGCGAGCCTCCGCACCGCTTCGTTGCCGTCGTGCGTCACGAGCTCGTGCAGGATCGCGCGCACGTCGTTCACGTCGCCGGGATGGTCGCGCGACAGCCTCTCGAGCGACAGCAGCGCCGAGCCGCGCACCGCGGGGCTCTCGTCCTGCAGCCCGCGGCGCAGCAGCTCCTTCTTCGAACGGAAGTGGAACTGCCCGATCGCGCGATAGGCGACGACCCGCTCGCGAAAGTCTGCCGCACGCGCCGCCGACTCGAGCTCGTCGTCCCACTCCGCGCGCAGTTGCGACAGCTCGCGCTCGTTGCCATCGTCGGCGAGTGCGTCGGCGCGCTGCGCGGCTTCGGCGAGGCTCATGCCTGCGGATACGGGCGGCGCGGCTCGCCGACGTAGGTCGCCGAGGGCCTGATGATCTTGTTGTCCGCGTGCTGCTCGAGCACGTGCGCGGCCCAGCCCGCAGTGCGGCTCGCCGCGAACACGGGTGTGAAGAGATCGGTCGGGATGCCGAGGTAGCGATAGACAGACGCCGAATAGAGATCGACGTTCGGGAAGAGCCCTTTCTCCTCGAGCACCGTTCGCTCCGCCGCGTCGGTGATCGCGAACCAGTTCGGGTCGCCTGCCGGCCCCGAGAGCTCCTCCGAGATCCGCTTCAGGATCACGGCGCGCGGGTCGTAGGCGCGGTAGAGCGGGTGACCGAAGCCATAGAGCTTCTCCTTGCGCTCGAACATCTGGTGCACGGCGGCCGGCGTGCGCTCGGCGCTGCCCCACTGCTCGAAGAGCGCCATCGCTGCGGCGTTCGCTCCGCCGTGCAGCGGCCCGCTGAGGGCTGCGATCGCGCCGACGATGGCCGCCGTCATGTCCGCGCCGGTGCCCGCGATGACCCGCGCGGCGAACGTCGACGCGTTCATCTCGTGCTCGGCGTGCAGGATCATCGCGATGTCGAAGATGCGCGCATGGCGCTCGCTGGGCCGCTCGCCGGCGAGCATCGTCAGGAAGTTCTCGGCGTAGGAGAGCGATGCATCCGGCTCCACCGGCTCGAGCCCCTGCCGCAGCCGGTGATGCCGCGCGACCGCGGTCGGCATCTGTGCGATCAGCCGTGTCGCCGCCGCGAGCCCTTCCTCACGGCCGATCGAGCCCTGGCCGTCGGCGCCGAACGACATGGTCGAGACGGCTGTCCGCAGCAGATCCATCGGCGACGCCGTCGTCGCCGAGCGATCGATCGCCTCGCTCGTCGCGGGCGAGAGCTCGCGCTGCGCGAGCGCCTCCGCGAACGCGCTGCGCGCGCCGGCCGCCGGAAGCTCGCCGTGGAGCAGGAGGTACGCGGTGTCCTCGTACGTCGAGTGCTCGGCGATGTCCGCGATGTCGTAGCCGCGGTACATGAGCACACCCGCGTCGGGATCGATCGAGGAGACCGACGACTCGGCGACGACGATCCCGGAAAGCTGGACCGACTTTTTCGGCGTCACTGCGCGAACGTCACTGCGCGACGTCGGAGAGCGAGCGCGCGCCAGGCCCGATGTAGCGCGCAGACGGCCTGACCAGCCGGCCGGTCCGCTTCTGCTCGAGGATGTGCGCCGACCAGCCGGCGACGCGCGCGCAACCGAACATCGCAGGCGTCAGGTCGGCGGGGATCTCCGCGATGTCGAGGACGACGGCGGCCCAGTACTCGACGTTCGTCTCGAGCTGGCGGTCTGGCGAGCGCTCGCGAAGCACCTTCAGCGCGGCTTCCTCGAGCGCCGCGGCGACCTCGACGCGCGGCGACCCGAGCTCGAGCGCGGTGCGCTTCAGCACGCGTGCACGCGGGTCGTAGGCGCGATAGACGCGGTGGCCGAAGCCCATGATCCGTTCGCCGCGGTCGAGCATGTCTCGCACGTAGCGCTCGGGATCGCCGGCGCGCGCGGCGCCGTCGAGCATCGGGAGGACACGGGCGGGTGCGCCTCCGTGCAGCGGCCCGGAGAGCGTGCCGACCGCGGACGACATCGCGGCGGCGCAATCGGCGCCGGTCGAGGCGGCGATGCGCGCGGTGAAGGTGGACGCGTTCAGGCCGTGCTCCGCCGCCGAGATCCAGTAGGTGTCGAGCGCCGTGACCGCGCGGGGATCCGCCTCCCCGCGCCAGCGGATGAGGAACTTCGCCGCGGCGTTCTCGCCCTGCTCAATCTCCGCCTCCGGGACGGCCGGCTGCCGTCCGCGCGCGCCCTGCGCGACGATCGTCAGCGTCGCGGACGAAAGCCGCGCGAGGTCGTCGCGCGCCTGCCGGTCGTCGATGTCGACGAGCTTTTGCATCCCCCACTTCGGGCCGAGCGTCGCGAGCGCAGCCTGGAGGTCGGCGGGGACGGAGCCGCTCGGGTCCTGGAGGTGGATCGCCTCCGTCGGCGGCAGCGGCGAGTCGATGTCCTCGTCGACGAGGAGGCCCCACACGTTCTCGAAGGGATAGCGGCCGACGAGCTCTTCGATGTCGACACCGCGATACCGGAGCGATCCGCCGTCCTTGTCCGGCTCGGCGATCTCGGTCTCGAACGCAATGACGCCTTCGAGCCCAGGCCGAAAATCGCTGGCGGCGGTCATCGGTTGCGAACGGTACACAAAGGCAATCGAGCTGCGGTTCGCTAACCGCCGCTCGAGAAGCCGAAGAACGAGAAGTCGTGCGCCGGCATCCCCTTCGCCTTGGCGAGCATTGACGCGATGACGATCGCGACCATGATCACGGTGAGCAGATTGATGTGCTTCTTCATCGAGTACCTCCTCTCCCGTATCTAGAAATTGATGTCCTGGAGCGCCTCGGCTGCACGGCGGAAGAGCGTCGTCGCCGCCTCGAGATCGCCCGCCTGTCTGTACGTGTCGCCCTGCGCCATCCACGCGGCCGCCAGGTGGCTCACGGAGCCGATCGCCTCGAAGAGCCACTCGGCTGCGGCGAACTCGGTCATCGCCTCATCGTCGCGCGCCTGTTCGAGCAGCGCGCGGCCGAGCACGAGGTGCGCGTTGCCCCGCTCGTCGCGGTAGTCGTCGCGGCCCTCGAGCAGCGACAGCGCGTGGCGCGCCTGCTCCTCGGCGAGCTGCGGCGCACCGCAGCGAAGATGCACCTGCGCGAGCGACGACACGGCCTGCGCGGCGTCCGCCAGATTGCCGATCTCGAGCGCGAGCCCGAACGACTCGGTCAGGTAGCCGACGGCCTTCTCGGGCTCGGCGAGGAGGAAGCTCAGGCCGCCGAGGTTGTTCAGCAGGCGCGCCTCGGTCTGGCGGTCGCCGCTCTCGACGGCGAGCGCGCGGGCGCGCTCCGCGTAGAAGCGGCCGAGCAGCGGGTCCTGCCGGCGCTCGGCGACGAGCGAGCACTGCATGAGCGCGAGCGCCTCGAGCCGCGTGTCGCCGCCCGCGACGGCGAGCTCGAGTGAGCGCTCCGCGTCGACCTGCGCCGCCTCCCATTCGCGCTGGAGCTGGTAGCAGCGGGAGCGCCAGTCGAAGATGCGCGCCCGGAGCACGTCGCCCGCGACGCCGCTGCGCTCCGCGAGGCCGAGCGCGGCCGAGAAGAGAGAGACCGCGTTCGAGACCTTCGAGAGCTTGAGCCGGCAGCAACCGAGCCGGAACAGCGCCTCCGCGCGGTCGACGTCGTCGAAGACCGGGCGCTCCGCGAGCGCCCGCGCGCGCTCCAATGTCGTGACGGCAAGGTCGAGCCTGCCGAGATACATGCACGCCCACGCCTCGCAGAAGAGGACGCGAAGCGAGAGGTCCGGGACGGAGACCGCCGGGACGGAGACCTGGCCGAGCGCGTCGAGCGCGTCCTCGTAGCGATGCTCTTCGACGAGCCGCTCGGCGCGGTTGATCGCAGCCGCCATCTCGCCGCGCCCGCCGGCGAGCGGCGCCTGCACGAGCTGTGGCGTGACAGGCGGAAGCGTCTGGAGTGCCGCAGTGCCTTCCATGAACATCATCAAAGGCTGCACGGGCGGCGAGGGCCATCACCGCGTGCGAGCGCGCGGCATCCCGGTTCCGGGGGAGCCGCCGCAACCGCTCCATGTACGCTGGCGCGCGCGATGGCTCACCGGGTCACCCTCATCCCCGGCGACGGCACCGGCCCCGAGCTGACAGAGGCCACCCGCCGCGTCCTCGAGGCGACCGGCGTTGCGTTCGACTGGGACGTCCGCCAGGCGGGCGTCGACGTGATGGAGGAAGCGGGAACGCCGCTGCCCGACGAGACACTCGCCTCGGTGCGCGAGAACAAGGTTGCCCTCAAGGGCCCGATCACGACGCCGATCGGCACCGGCTTCCGCTCCGTCAACGTCGCGCTGCGCCACGAGCTCGGTCTTTACGCCTGCCTTCGCCCCTGCAAGACCTATGCCGGCGTCCGCTCGCGCTACGACAACGTCGACCTCGTGCTCGTGCGCGAGAACACAGAGGATCTGTACGCCGGGATCGAGTACGAGGCGGGGACGCCGCAGGCCGAGCAGGTGATCGGCGAGCTGAACGCGCTCCAGACGAAGCAGATCGCCCCGGGATCCGGCATCTCGGTGAAGCCGATCAGCCGCGCCGGCTCCGAGCGGATCATCCGCTTCGCCTTCGAGTACGCGCGCACGCACGGCCGCAAGCGCGTGTCGTGCGTCACCAAGGCGAACATCATGAAGTTCACGGACGGCCTCTTCCTCGACGTGTTCCGCGAGATCGCCAGGGAGTACCCGGAGATCGAGCCGTGGGAGAACCTCGTCGATGCCGTCTGCATGGGGCTCGTGCAGCGCCCGGAGGAGTTCGACGTGCTCGTGCTGCCGAACCTCTACGGCGACATCGTCAGCGACCTCACGGCCGGCCTCGTCGGCGGCCTCGGCGTCGCGCCGGGCGGCAACATCGGCCCGGACACGGCGGTGTTCGAGGCGACGCACGGCTCGGCGCCGAAGTACAAGGGACAGAACAAGGTCAACCCGACCGCGATGATCCTCTCGGGCAAGCTGATGCTCGACCACCTCGGCGAGCGCGACGCCGCGCAGCGCCTCGAGGACGCTGTCGCCGCCGTGATCGCGGCCGGCGAGCGGGTGACCTACGACATGAAGCCGTCGCGCGACGATCCGACCGCGGTCGGGACGAGCGAGTACGCGGACGCGATCATCGACCGACTGGAGGAGTAGCTGTGAGCGAGAGGCGGAAGGTCACTGTCGTCGGAGCCGGGAACGTCGGCGCGACGTGCGCGCAGGTGCTGGCGCAGCGCGACTACGCGGACATCGTCCTCGTCGACATCAAGGAGGGCCTGCCGCAGGGGAAGGCGCTCGACATCAACCAGATGGGCGCCGTCCTCGGCTACGAGCCGAACGTCACCGGCTCGAACGACTACGACCTGACCGCCGGCTCCGACGTCGTCGTGATCACGGCGGGCCTGCCGCGTTCGCCAGGGATGAGCCGCGACGACCTCGTGCAGACGAACGAGAAGATCGTCAAGGACGTGACGGAGAAGGTGGTGGCCGTGAGCCCCGAGGCGATCCTGATCGTCGTCTCGAACCCGCTCGACGCGATGTGCCACGTGGCGAAGAGCGTCTCCGGCTTTCCGAAGGAACGCGTCTTCGGCCAGGCGGGCATCCTCGACACCGCGCGGCTCCAGACGTTCATTGCGTGGGAGACCGGCTCGTCGGTCAAGGACGTGAGCGCGGTCGTGCTCGGCGGCCACGGCGACCAGATGGTCTCTGTCATCTCCGCAACGACCGTGGGCGGTGTCCCGATCCGCAAGCTCGTCGCCGACGACAGGATCGCCGCCATGGTCGAGCGCACCGCCAAGGGCGGCGGCGAGCTCGTGCAGCTGATGGGGACCTCGGCCTGGTACGCACCGGGCGCGGCGTCCGCGCAGATGGTCGACTCGATCATGCTCGACGAGAAGCGCGTGCTTCCGTGCACCGCCTACCTCGAGGGCGAGTACGGGATCGACGGCCTCTACATGGGCGTGCCGGTGAAGCTCGGCTCGAAGGGGATCGAGCAGATCCTCGAGGTCGACCTCGACGACGCAGAGCAGGCCGCGCTCGGCAAGAGCGCGGACGCGGTGCGCGAGGTCGTCGCGGTCCTCACCACGTAACACGGCCCTCCCGCACCGCGACCCGCTACCGTCCCGCCGCATGGATCTCGGTCTGCGCGGCAGGACGGCGATCGTCTGCGGAGCCTCGTCCGGGCTCGGCCTCGCCTCGGCGGAGGCGCTCGCCGAGGAGGGTGCGAACGTCGCGATGTTCGCCCGCCGCCGCGACGAGCTGACGCGCGATGCAGACCGAATCGGCGCGCTCGCCGTACGTGGAGATGTGACCAACGCATCTGACCTGGAGCGACTCGTCTCGAAGACGCTGGAAGCGTTCGGCGGCCTCGACATCGTGGTCTGGAACTCCGGCGGGCCGCCTCCCGGGACGGCCTCCGAGATCACCGACGAGGCGCTGGAGTCCGCGTTCGAGCTCCTGCTGCAGCCTGCGGTGCGCCTCGTGCGGCTCGCGCTGCCGCACCTGCGCGAGAGCGAGTCGGCGCGAATCGTCTTCATCACCTCGGCCACGGTGAAGGAGCCCACGCCGCACCTCGCGCTTTCGAACGCGCTCCGACCCGGCCTCACCGGCTTCGCGAAGACCCTCGCACGCGAGCTCGGGCCGGAGCGGATCACGGTCAACTGCGTCGCACCGGGGCGCATCGACACGCCGCGCATGACCGAGATCTACGGCGCCGGCGGCCCCCCCACGGAGGAGCTCGCCCAGATCCCGCTCGGCCGCATGGGCTCGCCGCGCGAGTTCGGAGACGTCGTCTGCTTCCTCGCCTCCGAGCGCGCCTCGTATGTGACCGGCACGACGGTGCTCGTCGACGGCGGCTTCTCCCGCAGCCTGCTGTGAGACACGTCACCCCCGGTCGCCTCGTGGTGCTGGGGCTCGTGCTGTTCGCGGTCGCCTTCGGCCTCTACATCGCGCCGTCCGACGAGTACATCTTCCTGCCGGACCGCGCGCATCCGGTTGCGCCGCTCGTCAGCGTTCCCGGCGGCCACGACCCCGCGAAGGGCGGCGTCTACTTCGTCGACATCGTCATCCGCAAGGCTTCGATTCTCGAGAAGCTGTTCGGCGGCCTGCACAAGGGCGCGGAGCTCGTCCCGGCGAGTGCGGTCAACCCGCCCGGGGTGGGCGAGCAGCAGCGCCGCCGGATCGACCTCCAGGACATGCAGCACTCGCAGAACATCGCTGCAGCCGTGGCACTGCGCGCCGCCGGGAAGAAGGTGGTGACGCGCGCGACCGGTGCGCGCGTCGCCGAGGTGGAAGCGGGCGATCCCGCCGTCGGCAAGCTCGACCCGGACGACGTGATCGTCGCCGTGAACGGGAAGCAGGTGCGCAGCCCGCGCGACGTCTCGGCCGTGATGGCGAAGCACACGCCGGGGGATGTCGTGGCGTTCACCATCCGGCGCGGCACGCAGACGCGCATCGTGACGATCAAGACCATTTCAGGCGGGGATCCGCCGCACGCAATCATCGGCGTCGTCCTCGAGACGCAGCTCGACATCGAGCTGCCGTTCCCGGTGCGAATCGACGCCGGCAACGTGGGCGGCCCCTCCGCGGGCCTTGCGTTCGCGCTCGAGGTACTCGAGGAGCTCGGCCACAACCTCCTGCACGGGCACAAGGTCGCGGCGACGGGCGAGATCTTCGCCGACGGCTCCGTCGGGCCGATCGGCGGGATCGAGCAGAAGACGATCGGCGCGCGCGAGGCGGGTGTGGACGCCTTCCTCGTGCCCGCTGGGGAAAACGCACGCGATGCGCGCAAGGGAGCGGACGGGCTCCGCATCATCCCTGTGGAGAGCTTTACACAGGCGTTGCACGCCCTGGCGACACTGCGCTGACGGCCCGAAAGACGACCCTCCGAGGGCCTGTCTGAAGTTGCCGGAAAGTGCACGTTTTCCTTTTAGGCAAGCCCTTTTACGGCCTCCCGTGCGGTCGTAGCATGCGCCTCCGTCAACGCACCGCAGAACCCCCCGGAAGGACATCATGACCCGCCCGAGCGCTCCAACCTGCGACGATTGCTACTTCCGCCGTCACGCCCTCTGTGCGATGGCCCCGGAGCGTCCCTGCCCCACCTTCCGCGCGGCGACGCGCACCCTCCAGCCGCCGCGCCAGCCCCGTCTCGTCCCGCTCGCCGTCTCGGCTGCGGCGGTCGCGTAGGGAACCGCACCGGTGACAGAGCAGGAGCGGCAGGAGGAGCAGGAGAAGCAGCGGCCCGGGCTCGCAGCGCGCCTCGACGAGAGCCGGCAGACGTTCCAGCCTGCGCTCTGGTCGCGGCTGATCGGAGTCGCGGCGATCTCGCTCTACGCGATTCTCTTCGTCGTCCTCAACACGCGCCGCGTCAAGGTGAGCTTCGTCTTCCTCTCGACGCGCGTGTCGCTGATCTGGGTGATCCTGCTCTCGCTCGCCGTCGGGACAGTGCTCGGCGTGCTGCTCTCGCAGCTACACAGGCGCCGGCAGCGCCGCCGCTAGCCGCGCGACGCCGCCCGCGATCTCGTCCGGCGAGACGAAGCTGTATGCGAGCCTCGCCGTGTCCGGATCGCCGCCGAAGTCGGCCCCCTGCACGAACGTCACCCCCGCCTGCTCCGCGCGCGCGAGGAGGCCGGCGGCGTCGACACCGCCGAGCTCGAGCCAGAGGAAGTAGCCGCCGTCGGGACGCGTCGTGGAGATGCCTGGCAGCTCGCGGTCGAGCGCGGCGAGCATCGCGTCGCGCCGCGCCCCGAGCAGCGCCTTCACCCGCTCGAGGTTCGGCTCGAACCGGCCGCGGCTGACGAACTCGTGCACAGTCGCCTGCCCGAGGAGCACCGGCGTGATGTAGGTCGCGGTCGCCGTCGCCTCGACGGCGCGCGCGAGCTCGGGTGGGAAGACGAACCAGCCGACGCGGAGCCCCGGCGCGATCGTCTTCGAGAAGCTCGAGCTGTAGGCGACCTCGCCGCCCGAGAGCTCGAAGAGCGACGGCAGCGGCTCACCCTCGAAGCGCACGAGCCCGTACGGGTCGTCCTCGAGCACGAGCAGGTCGTGCTCACGCGCAAGCTCGGTGATCCGCCGGCGCCGCTCCTCGCTCAGCGTGCGGCCGCTCGGATTCTGGAAGGTCGGGATGAGATAGAGGAACGCCGGTGCCGGCCCGTTGCGCAGCTCGTGCTCGAGCGCGTCCGGGTCGAGCCCCTCGTCGTCGCAGGAGAGGCCGATGACGTCGGCGCCGAGCTCGCGCAGGATCTTCAGCGGCCGGTCGTACGTGGGCCGCTCCACGAGCACGCGCTTGCCCGGCGCGAGCCGCTGCGCGAGGAACACGAACCCCTGGAGCGAGCCGTTCGTCAGGAAGACGCGCTCCACGGCAACGCCGTGCCGCGCGGCAATCCACTCGCGCAGCGGTGCGTAGCCGGGCGATGGGCCGTAGGAGAGGATCGTGTGGCCGTCCCGCTCGAGCGCTGCACGGGCGCAGTCGGCGAGCTCGTCGACCGGCAGGCACTCGGGCGCGGGAACACCGCGTGCGAACGAGATCATGGCCCCGAGGCTAGATGATCGGCCAGACGAGGCTGACCCGGTACGCCAGCCCGGCGACGCGCGTCCGCATCGTCACCCACTCGATCGGCACCTCGGTCCCGTCCCGCCGTGTGAAGCTGGAGGAGCCGCGCAGGATCTGGGCCCGACCCGTCCGCTCGATGTCTCCGGCCGCCTCGTCCGGCGACAGACTGCCGACGGGGAGCCCGATCAGCTCCTCGCGTGGGAGCCCGACGAGGCTGCACGCGTGCTCGTTCACCGCCACGTAGTGGCGCTCGTCGTTCCAGACGAAGACCGCCGTTCCCTGCGCGTTGTCGACCGCCTCGCCGAGCAGTGAGCGCTGGAGCAGGTGCTGTGCGTCCTCCGCCAATGCCGAAGAAACCTATACGGAAGGAAGGTCGACGACGAAACGGGCCCCCGACGGCTGGCCGCGCTCGTAGCGCAGGTCGCCGCGGTGCGCCTGCGCGTAGGCGCGGGCGATCGAGAGGCCGAGGCCCGTCCCGGCGACGCGGTCGCGCGCGACGCCGGCACGCGTGAAGCGCTCGAAGAGCGTCGCCTCGATCTCCCGCGCGACGCCGGGGCCTGAGTCCTCGACGGAGACGCGCAGCTGCGCGCCGTTCGCGGTCGCGGTGACTCGGATCGGCGCTCGGCCGTAGCGCAGCGCGTTCGTGACGAGATTCGTCACGATGTGGTCGAGGATCGCCGGGTCGACCACGGCCCGGGCGTTCGCGGCGACGTCGAGCTCGACCTCCGCGGCCCGCGTCCCGGCCGCCACCGCGACGACCTCCGCGAGACGCTCGTGCAGCACGACCTTCTGCGGGCTCACGTCGATCGCCTCGGCGTCGAGGCGCGACAGGTCGAGCAGCTGCTCGACGAGCCCCGCCATCCGCGCCGTCTGCTGCTCGAGCGCGATCCGGATCTCGTGCCTCTGTTCCTCCGAGAGCCGGTCGCCGACATGGTTCAGCGTCTGGACGAACCCGTGCACGGTCGTGACCGGCGTCCGCAGCTCGTGTGCGGCGAGCGCCACGAAGTTCGTCATCACGGCGTTCGCGTGCTCGAGCGCGAGCCGCGAGCTGTGCTCCTCCTCGAAGAGACGGACGCGGTCGAGTGCAACCCCTGTGAGCGCGGCCATCGACTCGAGCGAGCGCAGCTCGTCCTCGCCGAAGAAGGGCGCATACGGCGACGTCCAGACGAGCATGACCGCGCCAGGCTGGGCGACACGGACGACGCCGTCCGGCGCGGGACGGTCGGCGAGCGCGCGGGCGAGGTCGGGGGACACGCCGAGGGTCGCGTGAAGCGTCCCGTCCGCATCGAAGACGGCCGCACGGCGCGCGCCGACAAGTGCGGCCGCCGGCCCAAGCACGCGCTCCGCAACCTCGGCGCGGGTCATCGCGAGGGTCATCAGGCCGCGGATCGCCTCCTGCAGCCGGAGCTGCTCCGGCAGCCGCCAGTAGGCGCGCACGATCTGGGGCGGGTCGAGCCCGAGCAGGAAGGCGACCGCCGCGAGCACCGCGAGCCCCTGGGCCGCAGCGGCGCCGATCGAGCTCGTGTCGGTTGCGAATGCGGTCCCGATGATCGCGACGGTCAGCGCAGCCGCGGCGAAGGACAGGAGCCGCATGCGGATCCGCGCCACCGCGGGCTGGTCCCGCCCGGCGCGCCAGAGCCTGAACGTGACGACGGATGAGAGCAGCGTCCAGTGAACGAGGAAGGCGACGATGTAGAAGACGAAGGCCGGCGGCCGGTGCTCGCCGCTCGCGGGGAAGTGGGGCAGCGCGAATGTCCAGATCGTCAGGCCGATCGTGAGCACGCCGACCACCTGCTGCAGCCGCCGCGACGGCGGAACGAACGCGGTGCCGAAGCGGTAGAGGAAGAACGGGAAGAGAACGAGGAGCTCGATCTCGACGCGCAGTCCCGCCTTGTCCAGGAGCGCGTGTGGGTGCGCCGGCAGCAGCCTGCCGGTCGTCACGATCAACCCGAGCGTCAGGAAGGCGAGCGCGATCCAGCCCGCAGCGCGGTCGCGGCGGCTCCGCCAGCGCAGCCCCGCCGACACGGCGAGCGCCACGAAGAGAATGCTGTTGAGGATTGCGAACGCCGTTACGACGCCGTGCACGCCAATACCCCCGGATAGACGCCGTCCAGGATCGTACGCTTAAGCCCTCTCTTAGGCACGAAGGCCACAATGTCCTGCATGACGACGCGTGTTCTCGTGGTCGACGACGATCCGGCAGTCCGCTCTGCGATCGCCCGCGCGCTGCGCGTGGACTACGAGGTCGACGAGGCGGGCGACGGCGCCGAGGCGCTCGCGCAGCATGCGACAGCGCCGGCCGACGCAATCGTCCTCGACCTGCTGATGCCCCAGATCGGCGGGCTCGACGTCTGCCGCTCCCTGCGGCGGCAGAGCGATCCGGTGCCGGTCCTCGTCGTCACCGCGCGCGA
>JAICTB010000274.1 GCA_025936595.1 Thermoleophilia bacterium
CGAAAACCCGATGAAGAAGCGCGAGCGGCGCGCGAAGATCGCCGCGGCGGTCGGCGGCGTCCTCTTCCTCGCGGTGGCCGCGTACGAGGTGCCGTCGCTGATGAAGATGATGAACCAGAAGCCGCCGAGCTCGTCCCACGCCGCCACGGCGACCCAGACCTCGGGCGGGCCGGTCGGGCTGGCGGATATTGCCGGCGCAAGCAGCGGCGCCTCCGGCGACAGCGCGCTCGCGAACACAGACCTGCCGCCGGCCTCCGACGGAGCGCAGCTCGTCTCGTTCAACGTCTTCCAGCCGAAGAACCCCTTCGCGCCGCAGGTGAAGCCCACCGCGGCGGGGGCGAGCGCAGCGACGACGGCGGAGCGGCCGGGTGCTGACGCGCCGTCGAAGGAGAAGGCCACGACGACGACCACGCCCACCCTCCCGCCGGGCGCGACCGTCGTCCCGTCCGCGGGCGGTGCCGCCGGCACAACGACGACCCCGACAACGGCCGCGTCGCAGCCGACGGTCGCGATCTCGGTGAACGGACAGGTGTCGCACGTCGGCGCGCAGGGCACGTTCCCGACCGCTGCGCCCGTCTTCCGGCTCGTCGCCTTCACGAGCGACTCGGCGGATGTCGGAATCGTCGGCGGCTCGTTCGCAAGCGGCGACGTCGCGCTTACGCTGCACGTCGGTCACGCCGTCACGCTCCAGAACACCACCGACGACAAGACCTACAAGCTCGAGTTGCTCTCGACGCGCTGACATGCACAAGGTCGAGCTGCACAGCGAGGAAGGGTTCGGCCTGGTCGAGCTCCTGATCGCGATGGTGGTGCTTCAGGTGGCGCTGCTCGCGATCATCGGCGCCTTCGGAGCCGGAGCGGTCGCACTCGGACGCGCCTCGAAGACGACGACGGCCGCGGCGCTCGCCGATCAGCAGCTGGAGCTCTACCGCGCAATGCCCTATGACGCGATCGGGCTCGACACAGCGAACGCTCCCACGACCGGTTCCTATGTGAGCGACACGTCCGTCTGTCCCGCAAGTCAGACGCCCGTCTGCGGCAACACGCCGCCGCGAAACAACTCGGTGCCGAGCACCGGAGCATGGGACTGCACGGCGGCGAGCGGCACGACGAGCGTCTCGACCTACTTCTCCGAGAACGGCGTCAACCCGTGCGTCGCACATCGAACGGTCTCCGGCGCCGCCTCGCCCGACGGACGAACGTACACCGTCGACACCTACATCAAGTGGGGCGCCCTCGGCGCCAACCAGCGGGCCGTGAAGCAGATCTTCGTCGTCGTACGCGACGGCACGAGCGCGAAGCGGCTGACGAAGGAGGTGACGACGTTCGACTGCTCGACCGGAACGCCCGTCGGCAGCCCACCCTGCTAACGGGTAGCCGCCGGGCTGCCGATACGTCGTGAACCATGGCTGCATTTACGTACACCGCGATCAACGCGCAGGGTTTCCTCTCCGACGGCGAGGTGCACGCGCCGACAATCGACGCCGCGCGCGAGCAGCTGCGGATCCGCGGCCTGCTCGCCGAGAAGCTCGCCGAGCTGCCGTCCTCCGGCGAGGACAGCGCGAAGAACGTCTTCAAGAAGATCAAGCCGAAGTCGCTGCAGATCTTCTCGCGCCAGTTCGCGACGATGATCGACGCCGGTCTGAGCGTCGTCGCCGCGCTCGTGATCCTCGAGGAGCAGACCGAGGACCAGTACCTGACCGTCGTGATCCGCGAGCTGCGGGCGGACGTCGAGGGCGGTCTTCTGCTCAGCCAGGCGATGAACCGTCACCCGAAGGTCTTCTCGCGTCTCTTCGTCTCGATGATCGAAGCGGGCGAGGCAGCCGGAATCCTCGACCAGGTTCTCGACCGCATGGCATTCCAGATCGAGCGCGAGACGAAGCTGAAGAGCCGCGTCAAGGGCGCGATGATGTACCCGATGATGGTCATGATCTTCGCGACCCTCGTCCTCACCGGGATGCTCCTCTTCCTCGTCCCCTTCTTCACGAAGATCTTCGCCACGCTCGGCGGCAAGCTGCCCACGCTCACCCTCTACGTCGTCGCACTGTCGAACTTCATCAAGGCCGACTGGTGGCTGATCATCCTCGTCGGGATCTTCGGCACGTTCGGGTTCAAGCGCTGGCGCAAGACCGAGCACGGCAAGCGGAACTGGGACACGTTCAAGCTGCGTCTGCCGATGAAGGTCGGCGACGTCGTCCTCAAGGTCACGATGGCGCGCTTCTCCCGGACGTTCTCCACGCTCGTCGCCGCGGGTGTCGACATCATCAAGTCGATCGAGATCACCGCCCAGACGGCGGGCAACTGGAAGGTCGAGCACGCCCTGATCGCTGCAAAGCAGCGCGTGCACGAGGGCGTCCCGATCTCGCAGCCG
>JAICTB010000146.1 GCA_025936595.1 Thermoleophilia bacterium
AGGAGGAAGACGTGGGCGATGTACATGCGCGCGAAGAACGCATGCGTGCCGGGGAACGACGGCAGCCCGGTGACGCGGCGCTCCGTCTTCGACTTGCCGCCGAACTGGGTGTGATGCCGCGCGATGATCAGCCCGAGGTGCAGCGCGAGGAGCCCGCCGATCAGGAGCGGGAAGATCAGCACGTGCGCGATGTACATGCGCGACTCGAACTGCGGGATGCCGGGGTACGGGCCGCCCCAGAGAAGCAACCCGAGGTTGCCGCCGATGAACGGGATCGACAGCGCGACCGAGTAGCCGATTGCAAGGCCCATGCCCGAGAGCAGGTCGTCGACGAGCGAGTAGCCGAGGTAGCCCTCGAGCAGCGCGGCGAAGAGCATCCCGATCCCGGCGTACCAGACGAGCTCGCGCGGCTTGCGGAACGCGCCCGTGAAGAAGACGCGCCAGACGTGCAGCACGATCGCGACGAGGAACACGTCCGCCGCCCAGTGGTGCGTCTGCCGCATCAGGAGCCCGGCCTTCACCCGGAAGCTGATGTCGACCGTCGACGCGTACGCCTTCGTCATGTGCACGCCGTCGAGCGGCGCGTACTGGCCGTGGTACACCGTCTTCGCGAGGCTCGGCTCGAAGAACAGCGTCAGGAAGACACCGGTGCCGACGAGCACGATGAACGAGTACATCGCGATCTCGCCGAGCAGGAACGACCAGTGGTCGGGAAACACGTAGCGCAGCGCCTTCTTCATCAGCGGTGCGGCGCCCGTCCGCTCGTCGAGGAAGCGCACCGTGCGGCGGAGGATCATGCCCGCCCTCTCCGCACGCCCCACCAGCTCGGGCCGACGTCGTTGCTGAAGTGCCCGCCGGCGCGTAGCTCGCGCCGCCCGTCGATCAGCAGCGGCAGCTGCGGCAGCGGTCGCCCCGCCGGCCCGAAGAGCACCTGCGCGCCGGTCGCCGGATCGAACGTCGAATAGTGGCAGGGACAGACGAGCGCCGGGCGCGCGCTCGTCGCCTCGTTCAGCGGCGCGCGGTACAGCGCGATCGCGCAACCGGCATGGGTGCAGATCTTCGAGTACGCGACGATTCCCTCCGGCGCCCAGAGCCTGGGATCGCGGCCGTGCGGCAGGTCGAGCCGCTCCGCGTCGACGCGCACGACGACGAGCGGCGCCCAGAGCTCGTCGTGCGAGACATCCTGCGGAAACGCGGTGTAGAACGACTTCGGCTCGATGTGGTCCGCCGAGAGCGGGCGGCCCTTCGAGTCGACGAGCCGCATGCCGCGACGCCAGCCGTCACGGCGCAGCGCGTCCGGGTCGATCGCCGGCCCGAGCGACGCGATGGGTGCGAGGATCGCGGCGCCCATCGCCCCGCCGGTCCCGAGGGCGGCGACCTTCAGCAACCGCTTGCGCGTCAGCCGCGAGCCCGATTCGTCGACCAGCTGCTCGACCTCCTCGACCTCCGCGATGTTGGGCTCGTTCGCGTACGGCTCGCTGATCTCCTCCACCGGTACGAGCAGGCGCGAGACGACGATGCACGCGGCCGCCGCGAACGCGAAACCGAGCCCGAGCGCGAGCCCGAGGAGCTGGGTCTGATCCGGCAGCCGGTCGAGCACGTACACCGCGACGAACGCCGCGAAGCACAGCGCGGCGAGGGCGAGCAGCGCAAGCACGATGTTCTCACCGCGCGGCGACGGCGGCTGCTCGGGAATCAACCGCTGCCGGTCGACCTGTGCGGGCGCGCCGCGACGGCCGCGGCCGAGCAGGAGCGCAATAAGCGACCACAGCCACTTCATCGCTTCAGTCCCTCTCCGATCACGCGCGCGAGCGCGAGCAGCGCGATCCCCGCGATCAGCCATGCGACCATTCCTTCGGGGAACGGCCCGAGGAGCCCGATCGACCAGCCGCCGCGGTTGTCGGGATGGTCGGTGTAGAGCACGTAGCGGACGAGCGAGTCGAGCTCGTGCGGCGAGATGTCGTGCTTGTCGAAGCGCGGCATGACGTACGGCCCGACGCGCACGGCCTCCGCGATCTGGGTCGCGGTCGCCGTCTTCAGGGCGGGGACGCTCGCGCCGCTGACGATGCCGCCTTCACCCACCATCTGATGGCAGCCGGCGCAGTGCTCGGTGAAGATGGTCAGCCCGGTCTTCACGCTCCCGCGCTCGGGATGCACCTGCGGCACGGGCGGGCCGCCGTGCGCGCCGATGAAGCCGACGAGCGCGGTGATATCGGGATCGGAGAAGTGCGGACGGCGCCGCTTGGGCTGCTGCGTCGGGCTCCGCAGAGGCATGTAGCCGGTCGTGAGATAGAGGTGAGCAGCCATCGCCCCGACCCCGAGCAGCGGCGGGCCGGCGGCAGGCCCATTGCCCGGCGAGCTGTGCGCGGCGCTCTCGACCCCCTGCAGCCCGGCGCCGTGGCACCACGCGCAATTCGCGAAATAGAGGTCGCGGCCGCGGTCGGCGGCAGCGGCAGGTGCGAGCGCCAGCGCCACGAGCAGGACGAGGCAGATCCTCATGTCCGCTGGAGCAGGTACGCCGCGACGTCCCTCGCCTGACGACGCGTGAGGCCGAGGTCAGGCATGTCGTTGCCCGGGACGACCGACTGCGGCACCTGAATCCAGTGTGTGAGCGCGTCCGGCGTGTTGGGCAGCTTGCCGGCGACGGTCCGGCGGCGGGCGAAGCTGTCGAGCGGCGGCCCGACACGACCGCCGGCCAAGCGAATCCCCGGGATCATGTGGCACGCCCCGCAGCCCACGCGCTCGATCACCTGCTTGCCGCGGTCGGCGCTCGCCCCCGGCACCTCCATCGTTTGCCGGCCCTGGTTGCACGCGGCCAGCGGGAGGACGAGCACGAGGAGTGCGATGGACAGCTTCATCCGCTGCACGGCTCCAGCCAGAGCACGCCGACGAGGGTGAGGATCGTCAGGAACAGAAAGACGAGCCCGGCGGAGAGGGAGGTGAGCGCGAGGAACGCGACGCGCCCGCGTGCGTCACCGCCGCCGCCGCGCACTGCGAGCAGGCTGAAGGTCGCCGCGGCGACACCCGCGCCGGCGGCGGCGATCGCGCACCCGGAGATGATCCCCTCCCACAGGTGGTCGTCGATCCCCCAGCGCATGCCGCCGTCGCCGCAGCGCGCCTCGTCCAGCATCCAACCCGCGAAGAGCTGGATCGCCCAGGCGAGCGGCGGCGCGCCGACGCCGAACCAGAGGACGAGTGACCCGCGGCGCTCGATCACAGCGACGGCGAGATGGTCGTGAGCAGGACGAAGACGGCGAGGATGTTGACGAAGTGCCAGTAGAGCGACATCGCCCAGATACCGTTGATCCGGTATTGCGTCAACCGCCCCCGTGAGATCTTCGCGAGCAGGTAGAGGTTGATCAGGATCCCGGCCGCCACATGCGCGACGTGCGCGCCCTGCAGCGTGAAGAAGAGCGAGTCGTACGCGTCGTGCTGCGCGCCGACCTTGTGCCACGCGTGCACCATCACGACCAGGGTTCCCGCCGCGTAGATCGCAGCCAGGGCAATCGTCGCGAAGAGCCCCCACGCCGCGCGTCCGGGAAGCTGGCGGCGTGCGGCCCATGACGCGATCCCCGCCGGAAGCGACGACACGATCAGCACGATCGTGAAGAGCAGCGGATGCAGTACCTTCGGCTCCGGCACACCCGGTGGCGGCCAGTGCGGCGTCCTGAAGCGGATGTAGAAGTAGCTGGCGATGATCGCGCCGAAGAGCACCGCCTCGGTCGCGATCAGCATCAACATGCCCCAGTAACCGAGCGGGCGCCCGCGCTGCAAGGCGACCGGAACGGCGAGCTGCTCGCTCATTGCGGCTCCGTCAAGCCGACGCCGCTCATTCGCCCGGCTCCTTCAGGTGCCAGCCGCCGACCGCGACGGCGATCAGGCCCACGCCGATCCCGGCGATCACCCAGTGGCCGGCGAGGAAGGCGACGAAGAACCACGACAGCGTGAGCGCGAGCAGGAGCGGCCACGGCGACTCGGAGGGGCCTTCGTGGATCTCCTCGATGTCGGCGTCGAGCCAGTCGGTGCCGATCGTCTCGTGTCCGCCGCTCAGCGTCAGCTCCGCATGCTCGAGCCGCCGCGCGTCGTCGCGCCGGTCCTCGACGTCCCAGTTCGGATCGACCGAGTGCACGACCGGGATGGACGGGAAGTTGTACTCCGGCGGCGGCGAGCTCGTTGCCCACTCGAGCGTGTTCGCGCCCCATGGATCGTCGCCGGCGGCGGCGCCGGCGCTGCGCGACCAGAGCACGTTGACGACGGTGCCGAGGATCCCGACGGCAAGCGTGAACGCCCCGATCGTCGAGAGCAGGTTCCAGAGCCCCCAGCCGAAGCCCGGATGGTAGGTGTAGACGCGCCGCGGCTCCCCGAGCAGCCCGAGGATGTGCATGGGGAAGAACGTCAGGTTGAAGCCGACGAAGAACAGCCAGAACGACCACGTCGCGAGCCGCTCGTCCAGCATCCGCCCGGTGATCTTCGGGAACCAGTAGTGGATGCCGGCGAAGATCGGGAAGACCGCGCCGCCGAAGAGGACGTAGTGGAAGTGCGCGACGACGAAGTACGAATCCGTGATCTGCTGGTCGAACGGAATCGCGGCGAACATGACGCCGGTCACGCCGCCGATCACGAACGTGACGATGAATCCGAGGATGTAGAGGAACGGGCTGCGGATGACGGGGCGGCCCTTCAACACGGTCGCGAGCCAGCCGAAGATCTGCACCCCGCTCGGGATCACGATCACCATCGACGCAGCGGAATAGAACGCGTACGTCACGTTCGAGAGGCCGGTCGCGAACATGTGGTGCACCCACACGCCGAAGCCGATGAACGCGGTCGCCATCGTCGCAAGCGCAAGCCAGTCGTGCGCGATCATCGACCGGCGCGCGAAGACGGGCACGACCGTCGACACGATCCCGACCGCGGGCAGGAAGATGATGTAGACGTCCGGGTGGCCGAAGATCCAGAAGAGGTGCTGCCAGAGGAGCGCGTCTCCGCCGTGCGCGCGGTCGAAGAAGTGGAAGTCGAACCGCCGCTCGAGCTCGAGGAAGATGTTCGCCACGGAGAGTGCGGGCAGGGCGAAGATCAGCGAGAACGACTGAGCCGCCATCGCCCAGCAGAAGAGGGGGATGCGGTTGAGCGACATCCCAGGCGCACGGAGCTTGAAGATTGTGACCAGGAAGTTCGTCGCGCCGACCGTCGAGGAGACGGTCAGGAAAAGCAGCCCGAGGTTGTAGAAGTCGATGTTCAGCCCCGGCGTGAACGCCTTCTCCGCGAGCGGCGTGTAGTTGAACCAGCCGTCGTTCGGCGCCGACCCCAGCAGGAAGCTCGAGTAGAGGAAGATCCCGCTCGCGAGATAGATCCAGTACGAGAGCGCGTTCATGCGCGGGAATGCCATGTCACGCGCGCCGATCTGCAGCGGCACCATGTAGTTGCCGAACCCGTTCAGCATCGGCGTTACGAACAGAAAGATCATCGTCGTCCCGTGCATCGAGAAGAGCTCGTCGTAGGCCTTCGGGCCGATCGCACCGGCGTCCGGCACCGCGAGCTGCGTGCGCATCGACAGCGCTTCGAGCCCGGCGGCGACGAAGAACGCGAACGACGTCACCAGGTAGCGCGTGCCGATCTTCTTGTGGTCGACGGTCGTCAGGAACGTCCTCAGACCCGGCTTCTCCGCCCAGATCGACTCGAGCCTCTGGAGCTCCTCGCGTCCGACGACGGTGCTCACTTGAGCGACTCCAGGTAGGTGAGCAGCTGCTGGAGCTGCGAGCCGCTCATCGGCAGAGCGGGCATCTTGTTCCCGGGCTTGATGTGCTGCGGGTCGAGGATCCAGCCGCCGAGCCAGCCCTTCGCGTTCGGGATCGTTCCGGCCGCGAGCGTCATCCGGCCGCCGACGTGCGTCAGATCGGGCCCGATCGTGCCGTTCGAGAGGCCGCTGATCGTGTGACAGCCGCCGCAGCCGACCTGCGTGAAGACCTTTGCCCCGGCGGCGCTCGTGTCTGCCGG
>JAICTB010000001.1 GCA_025936595.1 Thermoleophilia bacterium
GCCACGTGGGGCGTGCGGCTCGGGTGGCTCGCACAGACCGCGCTCCTCGGGGCGCAGGCGGCGCACGCGGGCGCCTTCCCCTGGTCGACCTGGGCCGGCTCGCTCAACCTGTTCGTCTGGCTCGTCGTCGGCGCGTACCTGATCTGGGGCTGCCGGCCGCGCTACCGGCTGCTCGGTCTCGCCGTGATGCCGCTCGCCCTCGTGCTCTTTGTCGTCGCGCGGATCGGCGGCGGCACGCGCGCGGGCGCCCACTCGAGCGACGGCAACCTCTTCCTCGTGCTGCACGTCGGCTTCGTGCTCGCGGCGTTCGCCGGCTTCACGCTCGCCGCCGCGCTCGCCGGCCTCTACCTCTGGCAGGAGCGCCGGCTGAAACGGCGCGCCGCCGACATCCTGCGCCTGCGCCTGCCGCCGCTCGCCGCGCTCGAGCGGCTGGCGTCGCGCACGATCGCCGTCTCCCTTCCGCTCCTGACGCTCGGTCTCGTCGCCGGCATAGTCCGCCAGCGCGAGCGGGGAGGCTCGATTGACGCGCTCGAGGTGCTCACCGTCCTGACGTGGATCGTCTACGGCGGCTTCCTCGCGGTCCGCCCGACGGGTCGCCGCGCCGCGTACCTCGCCGTCTGCGGCTTCGCGCTCGTGATCGTCGCCCGCCTCGCGCTCGCCGGAGGTCACTTCACATGACTCTGTCGTTGGTCGGTCTCTCGCACCACGTCGCGCCGGTCGAGCTGCGCGAGCGTGTGACGCTCGGGCTCGACGCCTCAGCGGAGCTCGCGCGCTCGCTCGGCGACGCGGTCTGCCTCTCGACGTGCAACCGCACGGAGCTCTACCTGGCGGACGTCGACGACGAGCAGGCGCTCGCCGCCCTCGGCGACCTTGCCGGTGAGCCGCTCGACGGTGTCGCCTACCGGCTGCACGAGGACGCCGCGGCGCTGCATCTGTTCCGCGTCGCGGCGGGCCTCGACTCGCTCGTGCCCGGCGAAGGGGAGATCCTCGGCCAGGTGCGCAGCGCGTACGAGGCCGTCGCACCGGGGCCGCTGCTCGACCGTGTCTTCCGCCAGGCGCTGGCGGTCGGCAAGCGCGTTCGCACCGAGACGGCGATCGGCGAAAGCCCCGCTTCCGTGTCGTCGGCCGCCGCGGCGCTCGCCGCGCAGGTGTTCGGCGATCTGCGCGGCCGCCGGGTCCTCCTGATCGGCGCCGGCCGGATCGGCGAGCTCGCCGCGGGGAACCTCGCCTCGCGCGGCGCCGAGATCGCGTTCGTCGCGAACCGCACGGCGGACGGCGCACGCGAGCTCGCGCAGCGCTTCGGCGGCGCGGCGCTCACGCTCGACGAGCTCCCGGCGCGGCTCGGCGAGGTCGACGTCGTCGTCTCCTCGACGAGCGCGCCCGAGCCGGTGCTCGTCGCGGGCGACGTGCCGGCGAAGCGGCGTGCGCCGCTCTTCTTCATCGACATCGCGGTGCCGCGCGATCTCGATGCGGCGATCGCCCGCCTCGACGGCTGCTTCCTCTACGACATCGACGATCTCGAAGCCGTCGTCGCCGAGACGCTCAGCGGGCGCCGCGCCGAAGCGGAGCGCGCAGAGCAGCTTGTCGCCGAGGAGGCCGAGCGGTTCCGCGCATGGCGTGCGTCGCTCGACGTGGTGCCGGCGATCGCATCGCTGCGTGCGCACGCGGAGGAAATTCGTGCCGCCGAGCTCGCCAAGCTGAACGGCCGCGTCAGCGACGACGAACGCCGGACGCTCGAGTCGGTGACGGCGCAGATCCTGAACAAGCTCCTGCACCTCCCGACGGTGCGGATGAAGGATGCCGCGGTCGGCGCCGACGGCGCCGCGTACGCAGACGCGGTCAGGCACCTCTTCGGCCTCGAAGACGATGTCTAGGAAGCTCGTGTGCTGATCCGGATCGGCTCCCGCGGCTCCAGGCTCGCGCTCACGCAGGCCGAGCAGGCTGCGGCGGCGCTCCGGCGCGACGGCGTCGAGGTCGCGCTCGTGCCGATGACGACTGCCGGCGATCGCGACCGCACGAGCCCGTTCGGGCAGATCGGCGAGCGCGGCGTCTTCGTGAAGGAGATCGAGGAGGCGCTGCTCGCCGGGCGCATCGACGTCGCTGTCCACTCCGCGAAGGACATGACCTCGACCGACACGGCCGGCCTCGTCGTCGGCGCGTTTCTCGAGCGCGACGATCCCCGCGACGCGCTGGTCGGCGCGGACGCGATCCGGCCCGGGATGCGCATCGGCACCGCGTCGGTTCGCCGGCGCGCGCAGCTGCTCGCGCTCGAGCCGACGCTCTCGATCGAGCCGATGCGCGGCAACATCGACACACGCCTGCGCAAGCGTCAGGAGCGCGGCCTCGACGCGATCGTCCTCGCAGCGTGCGGGCTCGACCGGCTCGGGCTGCAGGACGAGATCGGCCTGCGCCTCGATCCGGAGCAGATGCTTCCCGAAGCGGCGCAGGGCGCGCTCGCGCTGCAGGTGCGCGCGGGAGAGGAGGAGCTCGTCACGTCTGTCGACGACGCCGAGACGCGCCGACGCGTCGAGCCGGAGCGGCAGTGCGTCGCGATCGTCGGAGCCGGCTGCCTCGCGCCCGTCGCGGCCCACCACGACGGGACGACGCTGCACGCGCTGATCGCGGACGAGGACGGCGCGTGGATCGAGCGGCGCTCGGGCGACGATCCGGTCGCGCTCGCGGAGGCGCTCGCCGGGCTCGCCGCTGCGCGATGAAGGTGATCGTCACGCGGCCGCGCGCCCAGGCGCGGCCGCTGGTCGAGGCGCTCCAGGCACTCGGAGCCGAGGTCGCCGAGTGCCCGCTGATCGAGATCGAGCGAACCTCCGACGATCCGGTCGACGCGGCCGGGTACGACTGGGTGGTCGTGACGAGCCCGAACGGCGCGGACGAGATCGCGCGGCGCGGCCGCAACCTGCCGCCGGTCGCGGCCGTCGGCCCGGGTACCGCGGAGGCGTTGCGTGCGCACGGCATCGAGCCCGCGTTCGTCCCGCTCGAGTCGTCGCAGGACGGCCTCGTGCGCGAGTTCCCGCGGCCGGCCGGGCGGGTGCTTTTCACCGCGGCCGAGGGCGCGCGCCTCACGCCGGTCGAGGAGCTCGGCGCGGACTTCGTCCCGCTCTACCGGACGCGGCTGCTCACGCCGGAACCGCCGCCGGGCGACCTCGTCGTCCTCGCCTCGGGCTCCGCCGCCCGCGCCTACGCGGCCGTCGGCGGCACCGCGCCCGCCGTCAGCATCGGCCCGGAGACGACGCGCGTCGCGGAGACCGTCGGGCTGACCGTCGCCGCGGAGGCGACGACACACGATCTCGCAGGGCTTGTCGCGGCCGTGCGCGATCTGATGGAGTCCCGCCCGTGAGCGTCATCACCTTCATGACCGATTTCGGGCTCGAGGACGACTTCGTCGGTACCTGCCACGGCGTGATCGCCGGCATCGCCCCGGAGGCGCGGGTGATCGACGTCACGCACGGGATCGCGCCTCAGGCGGTGCTGCAGGGCGCGCTCGTTCTTCGGAACACGACCCCGTACATGCCCGCCGGCGTGCATCTCGCCGTGGTCGATCCGGGAGTGGGCGGCGACCGCCGCGCGATCGCCCTGCGGACGAGCGACGGCCGCGTGTTCGTCGGCCCCGACAACGGGCTGCTGACGCTCGTCGCCGACGAGCTCGGCATCGATGCCGCCCACGAGCTGACGGCCGAGCGCTACCGCCTGCCGGACGTCTCGCACACGTTCCACGCCCGCGATGTCTTCGCGCCCGCCGCCGCGCATCTCGCCGCGGGCGTCGAGCTCGCGGAGCTCGGGCCTTCCCTCGACCCCGCGGAGCTCGTGCGCGTCGTCGTGCCGGATCCCGAGCTCGGCCGATCGCAGATCTCGGCGACGGTGCTCAGCGTCGATCGCTTCGGCAACATCGCGACGAACGCACGCCGGAAGCACCTGGACGCCCTCGGCCTCGAGAACGGCGACCAGGCGGAGGTGCGCGTCGCGCTCGACCGCTACTACGCGGTCGTCGCCGGCACGTTCGCCGATGCGCCGACCGGAGAGCTGATCCTCTACGAGGACTCCTCGGCGCTCGTCACGCTCGCGATCAGCCTCGGCGACGCTGCGAGGCTCACGGGCGCGGGCGCCGGCGACGAGCTCAGGATCGTCACCGGATGACCACCGGCCAGCGCTTCGCACGCCTCGTCGCCTCGACGGTCGTGCGTGCGCCGTTCCTGTGGCGCTTCTTTCGCGGCAGCCTGACGCGTATGTTCGACCGGCTCGCGCCGGAGTGGGATGCGACGCGCATCGACCGCGCGAAGCTTGCGCCGATGGTCGCCGCGCTCGAGTCGCTTCCCGACCCGCCGCTGCGCGTTCTCGATGCCGGCACCGGCAGCGGCGCCGTCGCGCGGCTCGCGGCGGAGCTCTTCCCCGGCGCCCAGGTGACCGGCATCGATGCGTCCGCAGGCATGGTCGCCGAGGCGCGTCGGCTTGCGAGCAGCGAGCGGGAGCGGTACGAGGTCGCCGACGCCTCCGACCTGCCGTTCCCGGACGCGAGCTTCGACCTGGTGACGCTGAACAACATGATCCCGTTCTTCGACGAGCTCGCGCGGGTGACGGCGACGGGCGGTGCCGTCGCCGTCTGTTACACGCGCGGCGCCGAGACCCCGATCTGGGTCCCGCTCGCGCGCGTGCGGCGGGAGCTCGAGCGGCGCGGCTTCGCACACGTCGGAGACTTCGCAGTCGGTCCGGGGCTCGCACTCCTCGCCCGCAAGGAGTGACGGCTACACTTCCGCGCGCGGCGAGGTAGCTCAGTTGGTAGAGCACACGGCTGAAAACCGTGGTGTCGCCGGTTCAAGTCCGGCCCTCGCCATTGGACGGGCACCGTCGCATCGAGTGGGCGCGCCGGCACATGCCGGTGCTCGCGCGGCTGCGCGACCGGCTCGGAGACGGCGCACTGCGCGGCCGGAGACTCGCAGTCGTCGTGCACCTCGAGGCGAAGACCGCGTGCCTCGTGCTCGCGCTGCAGGAGGCGGGCGCGACGGTCGTCGCGGCGGGCTCGAACCCGCTCTCGACGCAGGACGCCGTCGTCGCGGCGCTCGCCGAGCGCGGGGTCGAGGTGCACGCGCGGCACGGTGTGTCGCAGGAGGAGTTCACGGCCGACCTCCTGCGTGTCGCGGAGTCGGGTGCTGAGCTCGTGATCGACGACGGGCTCGAGCTGACGCGCCGCATGGCCGAGCACCGGCCCGACCTGTACGCGCAGCTCCGCGGCGTCAGCGAGGAGACGACGACCGGTGTCGCCCGGCTCCGAGCGCTCGAGGCCGAAGGCCTGCTCGGCTTCCCCGCCGTCGCCGCGAACGACGCACGCTGCAAGCACCTGTTCGACAACGTCTACGGCACCGGCCAGACCACGCTGACCGCGATCCTCGCGCTCACGAACGTGCTCGCCGCCGGTCGCGGGTTCTGCATCGTCGGCTACGGCTGGGTGGGGAGGGGGCTCGCGAAGGCAGCGCACGGTCTCGGTGGGCGTATCACCATCGTCGAGATCGATCCCGTGCGTGCGTTGACCGCGCACATGGACGGCCACAACGTCGCACCGCTCGCACGCGCCCTCGAGGACGCGGACGTCGTGATCACCGCGACGGGCCTGGTCGAGGCACTCGACGCGTCGTCGTTTGCCCACCTGCAGGACGGAGTCCTGCTGGCGAATGCCGGTCATCACGATCGCGAGATCGACGTGCCGGCGCTCGCCGCGCAGGCGGACGAGACGATCGAAGCGCGGGCGAACGTGACGACCTACGTGCTCGGCGACCGGCGGGTGCACGTGCTCGCGGGCGGCGCCCTCGTCAACATCGCCGGGCTCGACGGCAACCCGATCGAGATCATGGACCTCTCCTTCTCGGTGCAGGCGCTCTCGATCCACACGCTCGCTTCCGGGGAGCTGCCGGCCGGGGTCAACGAGTTTCCCGCCGAGCTCGACGACCTGATCGCACGCACGAAGCTCGAGACGCTCGGGATCGAGCTCGACGAGCCGACGGAGGTGCAGGAGCGCTTCCGCTCCGCCTGGATGGTCTAGTTAGCTGCGCCCCTGGGCGATGCGGTCGACGAGGCCGCGGGCCATCTCGTGCTTCTCGAGCACGGCGTCGGCGCCCGCCTCGCGGGCGGCGCCGTGCAACCTCGGATCGGCGTCTCCGGTCAGGACGATCAGGCAGATGCTCGGGTGGTCGCGGCGCAGCCGCGCGAGCGCCGAGATGCCGTCGAGAAGCGGCATGTGCAGATCGATCACCGCGGCGTCCGGGCCGAGCTCGTCGGCCAGCTCGATCGCCTCCAATCCGTTGCGCGCGGCAGCCACGACGGCCAGCTCGGGCTGGCGGTCGATCAGGGCGCGAAGCGATTCGAGGAAGAGCGCATCGTCGTCCGCGAGCAACACCTTGATCGGGCCGTCCATCGGAGTTGCGTAGATTCTTCCAGCATGGATGCTCCGGAAACTCCGCGGGCGGTCGCGGTCATCGGCGCCGGGCTCGACCTCGGCGCGGGACGACGCGGCGTCGACATGGGGCCGTCGGCGATCCGCTACGCCGACCTCGAGGCGCGCATTCGCGCGCTCGGGCGCGACGTCGAGGATCGCGGCGACATCCCGTCGCCGGTCCCGGAGGCGATCGGCGAGGGCGAGCCGGACGCGCGCTACCTCGCGGCGATCCTGCACGCGTGCGAGCGCGTCGCCGCCCTCGTCGGCGAGGCCGACCGCCAGGGGCTCCTCCCGCTCGTGCTCGGCGGCGATCACTCGATCGCGATGGGCACGCTCGGCGGGATGGCGGAGACGCGCGGTCCGGGCGCTGTGCTCTGGATCGACGCGCACGGTGACCTGAACCGGCCGAGCACCTCTCCGACCGGCAACGTGCACGGCATGCCGCTCGCGGCTGCGTTCGGCGTGGCCGGCGACGCGTTCGCCGCGGCCGCCTACCCGACGCCGTCCGTGGAGCGCGCCGCGCTCGTCGGCGTCCGCTCGCTCGACCCGGGCGAGCGCGCGCTCGTCAAGGAGCTCGATGCGCGCGTCTTCACGATGAGCGAGATCGACCGCCGTGGCGCGGACGAGGTGGTCGAAGAGGCGCTCGCGTTCGTCTCCGGTGCCGCCTTCGTGCACGTCAGCCTCGACCTCGACGCGGTCGACCCGATGTTTGCGCCGGGGGTCGGAACGCCCGTCCGCGGCGGTCTCTCCTACCGCGAGGCGCACCTCGCCCTGGAGCTCGTCTCCGAGTCAGGGCTGCTCGACTCGCTCGACGTGGTCGAGGTGAACCCGATCCTCGACCGCGAGAATGCAACGGGCACGCTCGCTGTCGAGCTCGTCGCGAGCGCGCTCGGCGCGCGAATTCTCTAGTCGCCCCGGACGGCGAGCCGCAGGTGCAGGACGCCCTTGCGCGGCACCCGCGCCCGAGACGGCGTCACCTGCCCGGTCAGGGGCGGCGGCGCGGCCGCGATCGTGTACGCCCCCGGCGGCAGCCGGAGCGCGAACGATCCGTCCGCGTGCACGCGCGCCCGCACCGGCAGGCGGCCCGCGTGCGTGAAGACGACGAACGCCCCGACGATGCGCGGGTCGCACGGCTCGCCCGGGAAGCAGGTCACGGCGACGGAGCCCCGGTCGAGGATGCCGCGGACGTTCGGGACAGATGTTCTCGCCGCCGCGGTGCATGCGGCGATCGCTGCGACCACGACTGCGAGCAGCGAGAGGCGAATCACCAGCCGGAACCGTAGCCGAGACGGCTCGGGGCCGGCAGTGCTGCCGGCCCCGAGCGTCCCTGCGCCTGTCCCCGGCTACGAGCCGAAGAAGCCCATCACGCGTTGGACGAGGTCTGCCTTGTCGGTCGCCGATCCATATGCCTCCAGCGGGAAGGCGAGGAAGACGACCTTGTAGCTGCCGCTCCCACCGTCGAAGGAGAGCGCGTCCGTCGCGGACGAGTCGTCCGTGAAGGCAGCCGCCGCCGTGCCGTTCGGGGTGATCTGATCCTCGAACGCGGCGTTCAGCACGCTGTGGTCGAGGGGCACGGTGCCGATGCCGTCCGTGACCGGGCTGCCGGTCACGCCGTGCACCGCGTCGGTCGCCTGGTCGTTCTGCGTCTCCGACCCGTCCCAGTCGATGTGCAGGTAGTCGTGGACGAACGCCGTCGTCCCCGCAGCCTGGTCGAGGATGTCCTGCCCGCTCATGAGCAGGTTCCCGCCGCCGTCGAGGAACGACTTGAGCACGCCCTCGTACGGCGTCACCGGGCCCGGATACGAGTTGCCCGTGAACCAGACGACGTTCGTGTGCGCGTTCAGCAAGCCCGAGGGCAGGTCAGGGCTCGTCGCGAGATCCCAGACGCTGTAGTCCACGCCGTCGGCGTCGAGCGCCGCCTTGTAGAGCGGCTGGACGTCCGGGGCGTTGCCGTCCTCGTCGACGAGCAGCGTGTCCTTCGTGACGGCGATCGTCGTCACCGTCCCGCTTGCGGTGACGGCCGAGGAGCCGACCGACGTCGCGGTGACCGTCGCGGTGCTCGTGTCGCCGTCGCTTGCAGAGGACGGGACGTCGACCATGACGCACACGTCCGCGGAGCCGCCGGCGGGCACGGTCGGTGTGCTCGCCGACTCCGTCGTGCACGTCGAGTCGAGGAACCTCACCGGGTACGTGCCGCCCGAGCTCGACAGCGTGTAGCTGTCGTCGGTGAAGCCCTCGTTCGTGATGGTCACGTGGTAGGTGGCGCTTTCACCTGCGCGCGCGCCGTCTGTCTGGGCCGCCGGAGCGAGCGTTGCGGCGAACGCCGGAGCGAGCGCGGTCGTGACCGGCGAGCCGGTCGTGAACGGCCCCTGCGCAGAGGTGACGCGGACGCCGTCGTTCACGATCGACGTCACCTTCTTCTTCAACGCAGACGAGATGTTCAGCGTGAGGGTCACGGAGGTGCTCTCGCCCGCCGGGATCGTCAGATCCGACCAGGTAACGACGCCCGAGGTGCTCGTACCGCCGTTGTCGGCGGAGACGAAGGTCGTGTTCTCGGGAAGCGGGTCGGTGATCGTGACGCCCGTGGCGTCGGCATTGCCGATGTTCCGGACCGTCAACGTGTAGGTCAGGTTGCTCGACGGGCCGACCGGGACGCCCGCATCCGCCTTCGAGACGACGAGCGCGGGAACGGGCGACGAGGTATCGGCGAGGCGGAACGCGCCCCGGCCGTGCGTGCCCGCGACGAGCGTGCGGTGCAGCGGGTCGAGGTCGATCTGCCAGGTCGCGACGACCGGCATCCCCGATCCGAGCGGAACCCAGTGCCCGCCGCCGTTGTAGGTCACGAACGTGCCGACGTCGGTCGCCGCGTAGATCGTGTTCGGGTACGACGGGTCGAGCACGAGCGAGTTGACGGGAACGTCCGGCAGGTCGCTGGTGATGTTCTGCCAGCTGGCTCCGCCGTCGACCGTCTTGAAGACGTGTCCCCGGGTCGTCGGCGTCGCCTCGTCGTAGCCGTTGTACGCCGCGTAGGCGATCCGGTAGTTGCTGCGGTCGACTGCGAACCAGGAGACCGGCCGCGCCGGGAGGCCGTTCTTGTTGCTGTTCACCTTCACCCACGTCGGGTCGTCGGCGGTCTGCGCGTCCGGGCTGACCCAGACGAGGCCGTCGAGCGTGCCGACATAGGCGGCGGTCCCGCCGCCGACGCCGATCGCGGAGATCGCACAGGCCCGTGCCCCGTTCGGGGCGGTGCCGGTGCACCCGGTCGTGAGGTCGGGGCTGATCGTCTGCCAGCTCACGTCCGCGGCCGAGGCCGTCCGCGCGTTGTCCGTGCGGTAGAGCCGGTACGTGCCGAGGAAGAGCTGGCTCGGGTTCAGCTGGTTGAGCGTCCACGGGACGTAGAACTCCGAGCGGTCGCTCAGGTCGATCCCCTTCTCGATGAACTGGTTCGAGAAGAACTGCGCCCCGCCGTCCGTGTACCGGTACGGCGAGATGCCGAAGTACGTGCCGTAGACGAAGCACGCCGGCGCGAAGCCCGGGAAGTCCGGTGAGCAGGCCGGATCGGGCGTCGGGTCGACGAGCACCTGCCCGCCGTCGCCGCTCGCGACGTCGAACCAGGTGTTCGAGCCGCCGGACTTGCGGAGCGTGCCGTTGTCCTGCGTGCCGCCCCAGACCCGCGCGGGGAGCTGCGGGACGGTTGCGATCGAGGTGAACTGGCCGATTGCGAGGTTCGTGCGGTGAATCACGCCGGCGGTGTCGGGGTCGACCGTCCCGTTCAGGTTCTCCCAGTCGGTCGAGGAGAGACCGTCGGCCGCGGTCGGCCGGCCGCCACGGTCGCTGCTGAACTCGACGCCGCCGTCGTTGCCGATCAGCACGTGGTCGGGGTTCGCCGGATCCATCGCGAGTGCGTGGAAGTCCGGGTGCAGGTCCCAGCCCAGGTTCACCCACGTCGCCCCGCCGTCCGTCGACCGGAAGATGCCGCCCGACGGCGGGTGCATGTCGTAGCCGAACGAGCCGCCGGCATAGACGACGTCCGGGTTCGTCGGGTCGACCTCGATCACGTTGTCGTAGAAGCACTGCGTCGTGCAGTAGTCCTCCACGTTGTCGAGATCGTTCGAGCCGGTGCCCGTCTGGGTCCAGCTCGCCCCGGCGTCCGTCGACTTGAAGACCTCACCCGGATGATGCTTGCCGCTCGCGTCGTTCCAGTCGAAGCCGGCATAGAGGACAGCTGCGTGCGCTGCCGAGGGATGCGAGATCGCGATCGAGAACCGGGTCAGCGCCCCGGCGTAGTCGACGCCTGTGGGGAGCCCGTTCATGATCGGCGCCCACGTGGAGCCCCCGTTCGTGCTCTTGTAGATCGCGTCGCCCCAGAAGGACGCGTAGAGGATGTTGTGGTTGAGCGGGTCGATCTCGAGGTCGGTCGCGCCGTTGGTCTCCGACACCTGCTTGAGCAGGTTCCAGGTCGTCCCGCCGTCTTTCGACTCCCAGATGCCGAAACGGGAGTGGACCGGCGGCGAGACGCGGTGCGCGCCGCCGCGGCCGCGGAGCACCGCGGCGTACAGGTGGTTCGCGTCGGTCGGGTCGACGACGATGCGCGCCACCGAGACGCCGACGAAGTAGTCGCCGGAGATGTGTGCCCATGTGCTGCCGCCGTCGACCGAGCGGAGGATGCCGTCGCCGAACTGGCTGTCGCCCGAGAGCGCGCCTTCGCCCGTGCCGGCGTAGACGATCGAGTCGTCCGACGGCGCGATCGCGAGCGCGCCGATCGCGAGCGATTCCTGGTCGTCGCTGCGCGGCGACCACGTCCCGGTCCCCGGGTCGTAGAGCCAGATGCCGCCCTGCGCGGCGCCGAGGATGAACTGACCGGTGGAGGGCCTGATCGCGAGCGCGCCGATCCGGCCGGCCATCGCCGAGAAGGAATTGTCGCTGCGCTCGACCTGCACGATCGGGTTCGGCCCGACCTGCGACCATCCGCCGTTGAACGTGTGCGGCCCGTCGCCCGGGAAGGTGACCTTCTTGAGCTTCGCGGCGGCCTTCGCCGCCCCGGCCCGCAGCTGTCCGACCTGCGTGATGTCGAGCGGGCGGTCACCGGCGGTCTTCTGCCCCGAGACCTCCGCATCGAGCAGGAGGAGGCGCTGCTCGGCGTTCTCGTCCCCCTCGAGCGGCTTTGCGCCTGCGCGCAGGATCGGCGTGTCGCCGCCGACGCCTCCGACCGCGATGGCGGCCGCGGCAAAGCTTGCAAACAGGACTCCGGCGACAAGGCTTGCGCCGATGCCGCGCCGGAACGTCCGTAGGACTGATCTCGACATGTTCTCCCCTCCCGTGGGGGAGCGGTGGTCATGCCTGCCCAAACCGCCCCCAAGGTCTGCGTCGCGGCACTTAATGCACCTCGTGCGGGTGCTGTCAAGCGACAACTGTCGGCTCGGGGCCTACGTTTCCTCGCCGTTGCCGGACGGTGTGTAGAAGACGGTCCCCTTGAGGTCGTCGGGGAGGCAGTCGACCTCGAAGCCCGCGGGGTCCTCGTGCGGATAGATGTACCCCGTCCCGCGACCGAGCTTCTTCGCGCCGGGATACGCGGCCGAGCGGAGCGCGGCCGGCGGCGTCAGCGCACCGCGCTCGCGCACGGCCTGCGTCGCCTTGCCGATCCCGACGTAGGACGCGTTCGACTTCGGCGCGCGTGCGAGATAGACCGCCGCCTGCGCGAGGTTGAGCCGCGCCTCCGGCAGCCCGACGTGCTCGACCGCCTGCGCCGCTGCGACGGCGACGAGCAGCGCCTGCGGATCGGCGTTCCCGATGTCCTCGGAGGCGAGCACGATCATCCGGCGCACGATGAAGCGTGCGTCCTCGCCGCCCTCGAGCATCGCGGCCAGGTAGTACAGCGACGCCTGGACGTCGCCCGCGCGCGTCGACTTGATCCAGGCCGAGATGAAGTCGTAGTGCTTGTCGCCGCCCTTGTCGTAGGCGAGCGGCCGCTTGCGCGCGGCGTCGTCGACGTGTCGCGTCTCGAGCGGCAGCCCTTCGGCGCGTGCGGTCTCCACGGACAGCTCGAGGATGTTCAGCGCGTTGCGCGCGTCGCCGCCCGCGCGTGTGGCGATCAGCTCGCCGACGTCCGGGGGCACCTCCGCCTCGAGCGTCGCCGCGCCTCGCTCCACGACGTCGCGCAAGGTCTCCGCCGAGTGCGGCTCGAGCTCGTAGATCTGCGTACGCGAGAGGAGCGCCGAGTTGACCTCGAAGTACGGGTTCTCGGTCGTCGCGCCGATCAGCGTCACGAGCCCTTCCTCGACACCGGGCAGCAGCGCGTCCTGCTGGGCCTTGTTGAAGCGGTGGATCTCGTCGAGGAAGAGGATCGTCCGCCGTCCGCTCGCGCCGAGCAGCTCCCGGGCGCGCTTCAGGACGTCGCGTACGTTCGCGACTGTCGCCGAGACCGCCGACAGCTCCTCGAACTCCGCGCCGGTCGTCTGCGCGACGATCCGGGCGAGCGTCGTCTTCCCCGAGCCCGGCGGGCCGAAGAGGATCATCGAGGGGACGCGGTCGTTCTCGATCGCGAGCCGCAGGGCGCGTCCCCGGCCGACCACGTGCTCCTGGCCGACGAACTCGTCGAGGCTCGACGGGCGTAGCCGTTGCGCCAGCGGCGCGGAGGCGCCCAGGCGCCGGCCCGCAGCCTCGCTGAAGAGGTCGCCCATGGCAGAAGTATGCTGCGGAGCGTGAGCGACGTGTGGGGCGCCGGCACGTACGAGCGGGTTGCTGCTCGGCTCGCGCCGGTGCAGGACCAGCTCGTGAACCTGCTCGAGGTCGGCGACGGCGACCGCGTTCTCGATCTCGCGACCGGCACGGGCGAGGTCGCCTTCCGTGCGGCGCGCAGAGGCGCGATCGTGTCGGCGATCGACAGCGCCGTCCCGATGCTCGAGAAGGCGCGGGCGAGCGCCGCGGAGCAGGGCCTCGACGTCTTGTTCGAGCTCGGCGACGTCGAGTATCTGCCGTTCGAGGACGGCTGCTTCGACGTGCTCGTCTCGAACTTCGGCCTCGTCTTCGCGCCCGACCATGCGAACGTCGCCGCGGAGCTCGGCCGCGTCGCGTGCCCGGGCGCGAGGCTGGGCTTCTCGGCGTGGAAGCCGAACCGCAAGCTCGGCGAGCTCTACCGGCGCTTCACCGAGGAGCCGATCGAGGGGCGCGAGGTCTACGAATGGGGTCGCGAGGACCACGTCGAGGACATGCTCGGCGACGATTTCGAGCTCGAGTTCGAGGACGGCACGCTCTGGCTCGAGGCGGAGTCCGGCGAGGAACTCTGGAGGCTCTTCTCCGAGTCGGCCCCGCCGGTGATCGCGCTGCTCGCGCGGCTCGACGCAGCGCAGGGCGCCGAGTTCCACCAGGCGTTCGTCGAGCTGTACGAGAGCTACCGCACCGCGGACGGCGGCGTGCGCGCGCCGCGGCGCTACCTGCTCGTGCTCGGCACGCGACGATGACGGAGGTCGTCGGCCTCCTCCAGCGCCTGATCCGTCTCGACACGACGAACCCGCCCGGCAACGAGACCGCGGCGGCCGAGCTCCTGCGCGAGTACCTGGAGGCCGCGGGTGTGGAGTGCGCGCTCCACGCCCGCGTTCCCGAGCGCGCGAACCTCGTCGCGCGTATCCGCGGAACCGGCGACGGGCCGTCGCTCGCGCTGCTCTCGCACACCGATGTGGTGCTTGCCGATGCGGCCGAATGGGAGCGCGACCCGTTCGGCGGCGAGCTCGCCGGCGAGGAGGTGTGGGGCCGCGGCGCGCTCGACATGAAGGGCGAGGTGGCCGCGTCGGCGGTCGCGCTCGCGACGCTCGCGCGTGCAGGCTGGCGAGGCTCCGGAGACCTCATCTTCGTCGCGGCCGCCGACGAGGAGGTCGGCGACGGCTTCGGGCTGCAGTGGCTCGTCGAGGCCCGTCCCGACGCCGTGCGTGCGGACTTCTCGCTCAACGAGGGCGCGGGCGACCGCGTCGAGCTCGGCGGCCGGGTCCTCTATCTCTGCGCGACGGCGGAGAAGATGAGCTCGCCGTTCTTGCTGCGCGTGCACGGCCGCAGCGGGCATGCGTCCATGCCGTCGATCGGCGACAACGCGCTCGTCAAGGCCGGGCCGCTCGTGGCCCGCCTCGGCGCGTTCGACGTCGAGCCGCAGCTGATTCCCGAGGTCGAGGGCTTCCTGACGGCGCTCCTCGGCGCGGTTCCTCCCGCCACCGACGCGCTCGCCCGCGCGCGTTCGATCGCGCCGCTCGCCGGCGAGCTGATCGAGCCGCTCCTCGGCATGACCGTCTCGCCGACGAGAGCGCGCGCCTCCGACAAGCGCAACGTGATCCCCGCGCTCTGCGAGATCACGGTCGACGTCCGGCTCCTGCCGGGGCAGACGCCGGAGGAGGCCGAAGCGGCGCTGCGTGCCTGGCTCGGCGACGGCGACTACGAGCTCGTCAACACCGAGCGGCAGGGCGGCACGCGCTCGCCGATCGGCGGCCCGCTCTGGGACGCGGTCGAGGCGTTCGTCGAGGAGGAGGAGCCCGGCGCGCGGCCTGCGCCGATCTGCGTCGCCGGGTTCACCGACTCGCACTGGCTGCGCGAGGCGTTCGGCACCGTCGCCTACGGCTTCTTCCCGTCGCGGGCGCTCGACTCCGAGACCGCGGCGCGGCTGATCCACTCGGCGAACGAGCGCGTGCCAGTGAGCGACCTCGAGCTCGGCGTGCGCTTCTTCCAGCACGCAGCACGCTCCGTCTGTGCTTGAGCTGCACGACCCGCGGGGCGCGTTCGAGACGCTCGAGGAGTACCTCGCCGCCGAGCTGCGCGACGGTCTCGTGGCCGACGTCTATCTCGGCTACGGCCTCTCGGAGCCGCTGCGCCGCGAGTCGCGGCCGGCGCCGCCGGAGCCATGCCGGCTGCCGCTTCTCGCCGCCCGGGTGCGCCCTGCGTATGAAAGTAACAGTCTGTTACAAGCTCCGTTTTCCGTGGCGGAGTGGCGTTCCAGCTGGACGCCGGACGACTACGCCCGTGCGATCGCGGAGGTGCGCGCCGCGATCAGGCGCGGCGACGTCTACCAGGTGAATCTCGTGCAGCACCTGTCCGCGAGCTTCGACGGCGACGCGGCAGGCCTCGCGACTGCGCTCGCGCCGCTTCGCCCGCTGCATCCGCGCCCGCTGCTTGGCGAGGACTGGTCGATCGTCTCCGCCTCGCCGGAGGTCTTCCTGTCGCGCCGCGGGCGGACGCTCTCGACGCGGCCGATCAAGGGCACGCGGCCGCTCGGCGAGGACGTGGACGACGCGAAGGACGCGGCCGAGCACGTGATGATCGTCGACCTCGAGCGCAACGACCTCTCGCGCGTCTGCGCCCCCGGCTCGATCCGCTGGCCCGAGCTGATGGCCCAGCATGAGCTCGCCGGCGTGACGCATCTCGTCTCGACCGTCGAGGGCGATCTGCGGGACGGCGTCGGGCTCGCGGAGATCCTCCGGGCCACCTTTCCCGGCGGCTCGATCACCGGCGCGCCGAAGACGGCGGCGATCGACCAGATCGCGCGGCTCGAGCCGGTCGGCCGCGGCGCGTCGATGGGCGCGCTCGGAACGGTCATCCCGAACGGCGACTTCGAGCTCGCGCTGACGATCCGGACCTTCGCCGTCGCGGACGGCCGGATCCACCTGTGGGTGGGCGGCGGGATCGTCTGGGACTCCGATCCTGAGGCCGAGATCGAGGAGTCGTGGGTCAAGGCGCGCCCCCTCCTCGCGGCCGCCGGCGGGCTCGTCACGGCATGACGCTCCTCGCGGTCGCTGTCGCCGGGCGCGGTCTCGTCGATCCGGCCGAGCCGGTCTTTCGCGCCGACGATGAGGCGCTCCTGCGCGGCGCCGTCGCGTTCGAGACCGTGCGCACGTACCGCGGCAGGCCGTTCCTGCTCGACCGCCACGTCGCGCGCTTCCACTTCTCGATCGGCGCCCTCGCGCTGCCGCCGGCCGGCGGCGTCGAGGAGCTCGTCGAGCTCGTCGTCGCGGTCGCGCCCGCCGATCACGTCCTGCGGCTCTACCGCACCGGGGAGGTGCTCGTCGCGACGGCGGCAGCGCTGCCGGACGGGCTCGAAGAGCTACGGGCGCGGGGAGTGCGGCTCGCGAGCGTCGACATCGGCGCGCCCGCGCCGCTCCTCGCGGGCGCCAAGACGACGAGCTACGGCGAGGCGCTCGCGGCGCGGCGCGAGGCCGAGTCTGCCGGGGCGGACGAGGCGCTCCTCGTCGCCGGTGGGCTCGTGCTCGAGGCGGCGACGGCCAACGTCTGGTGGCGACGCGGCGACCGCGTGTTCACGCCTGCGACGCGCGCGGGCGTGCTGCCCGGCGTCACGCGCGAGCTCGTGCTCGAGCTGGTGGAGGCGCGTGACGGCGCGTTTCCGGTCGAGGAGCTCGCGGCCGCCGACGAGGCGTTCACCACCTCGTCGATCCGGGAGGTGATGCCGGTCGTCGAGCTCGACGGGCGGCCCGTCGGCGACGGACGCCCCGGACCGCTCGCAGCGCGGCTGCAGGCTGCGCTGCGGCTACGCTCCGCCTCGTGAAGGAACGCGTCCGGCTCGGAGGCATGGCGCTCGCGAACGGCGTGCTGGTGCACGGGCCTCGCGCCTGGGCCTGCGCCGTCCGTACCGACGAGGGCGAGCTCAAGGTCGTCGCCCGCCGCAAGCGGTTTCGCGCCGCGCAGGTCTCGAGCCCGGTCCTGCGAGGCCCGGCGAAGATCGCCGAGGTGTTCGCGCTCCTGCCGCAGGTGAAGCGCGCGCTGCCGGAGGCTCTCCTGCCGATGCAGCGGCCGGGCGTGCTGGTCTCGATGCTCGGCACGGCGTTCGCCGTGCAAGGCGTCAGGCGCTCTGCGCTGCGCCCCGTCGCGCGCGAGCTTCTGTCGACGGGCCTGTCGCTCGCGCCGGCGGCGCTCGCGCTGCGCGGCGGCGACCTCGCTTCCTATCACGGCGCCGAGCACGTCTCGATCGGCACGTACGAGCACGGCACGACGCGACCGAAGGAGCACGAGCGGTGCGGCTCGCACCTGATCGGGCCGATGCTCCTGACGACGGCGGCGGGGAACCTCGTCGCCGAGCGCATGCCGGAGCGGTACCGCCGCGGTGCGCGCGCCGCCGGCGCGTTCGGCGCGATCGCAGCCTCCGTCGAGATCTTCGGTTGGATGACGCGCCATCCCCGGCATCCGCTCGCCCGCGCGCTCGCGAAGCCGGGCCACGAGCTGCAACACCGGCTCGGGACGCGTGAGCCGAGCGAGGCCCAGCTCCAGGTCGCCGACGCCGCGCTGCACGCGTGTCTGGAGCTCGAGCTTGACGACGACACGTAAGCGCCTCGACCCGGCGGTCTTCGACTTGCCGGTGGAGAAGATGCGCGCCGGCTGGTACACCGACGCGTACTTCAACTACACACGCGAGGCCCTCCGCTACGACGGGCTCGAGCCGCACGTGGTCATGCAGGTGTTCCAGAAGCGGCACGCCTACCTCGGCGGCATGGACGAGGCGATCGCGATCCTCAAGCTCTGCGCCGACGACTTCGATGCGCTGACCGTCAACGCGCTCTACGACGGCGACCCGATCGAGCCGTACGAGCCGGTGCTGACGATCGAAGGCGACTACACGACCTTTGCGCATCTCGAGACGGTGTATCTCGGCACGCTCGCGCGGCGCACGCTGATCACGACCAACGTCGTCAACGTGCTGCGCGCCGCGAACGGCAAGCACGTCATCTTCATGCCGGCCCGTCATGATCACCATCGCGTCCAGACGGGCGACGGCTACGCCGCCTACGTGGCCGGGCAGATCGTCGGCGCACCGGTCGGCGTCACGACCGACGAGCAGGCCTCCTGGTGGGGCGGGATCGGCCTCGGGACGGTGCCGCATGCGTTGATCGCGGCCTACGGCGGCGACACGGTTGCCGCCGCGAAGCACTTCGCCGACTGGGCGCCGGAGGACATGAACGTGACCGTGCTCGTCGACTTCGAGAACGACTCGGTGCGGACCGCGCTCGAGGTCGCCCGCGCGCTCGGGCCCCGCCTCTGGGGCGTGCGCCTCGACACGTCGGAGTCGCTCGTCGACCAGTCGCTCTGGAACGAGCTCGGCGACTTCCGCCCGACCGGCGTCAACCCCCGGCTCGTGTGGAAAGTGCGTAGGGCGCTCGACGCCGCCGGGTTCGGCGAGGTTCGCATCGTCGTCTCCGGCGGGTTCACCGTCGAGAAGATCCACGAGTTCGAGGAGGCAGGCGTCCCCGTCGACGCGTACGGCGTCGGCTCCTCGCTGATTCGCGGCTCGAACGACTTCACCGGCGACATCGTCCTCACGGACGGGAAGCCGTCGGCGAAGGTCGGCCGGCACTACCGGCCGAACCCGCGGCTCGAGCTCGTCACGTGAGACGCATTCTCTGGGACGTCGACACGCAGGCTGACTTCGTCGAGCCGTCGGGGAAGCTGTATGTCCCCGGTGCTGAGCTGGCGCGGCCGGCGATGGCGCGGCTCGTCGAGGCGGCGCGCGCGGCGGGACTGCCGCACGTCGCATCCGCGGACGACCACGAGCTGACCGATCCCGAGATCTCCGCAGAGCCCGATTTCGAGGCGACCTGGCCACCGCACTGCCTGCGTGGGACACCGGGTGCGCTGCGCGTCCCGGAGACCCTGCAACGCGACCCGGTCGTGCTCGGCGAGACGCCGGTGCCGGGCTCGTGGCTGCGCGGGGGCGAGTTCCTGCTCCTGAAGAAGACGTATGACCCGTTCACGAACCCGAACGCGGAGGCGCTGCTCGAGCTGCTCGATCCCGACGAGATCGTTCTGTTCGGGGTCGCCTCGGACGTCTGCAACGACGCGGCCATTCGCGCCCTGCGCGCGCGGGGACGGGCTGTCACCTACGTCGAGGAGGCCTCGCGCGGGATCGACGAGGCGCGCACCGCTGCCTGCACGGCGGCCTGGCGGGATGTGGGCGTCCGCTTCGCTGCGCTCGACGAGCTGACGGCCGAGCTTTAGGTTCCGGCTGGTGCTGCCGATGCGTCCCTCGATGCTCGTCGGCTTCGACTTTGTGCAGTGGGCAAGTGACTTCACGACAACGTGGATACCACTGCTCTTCTTCTTCCTCATGTGCGTCGTCGTCTGGCTCCTCTGGAAGACGGTCAAGCTCATGCCGCGCGTCAAGCCGATGGAGATCACGCCGGGCAGCGCCTCCGCGGTCACGTGGGCCGACGTCGCCGGCCTCGACGAGGCGAAGGAGGAGCTGCAGGAGATCGTCGACTTCCTGCGCAACCCCGAGCACTTCGAGTCGCTCGGCGCGCGCGTGCCGAAGGGCATTCTCTTCCACGGGCCGCCCGGCACGGGCAAGACGCTTGCCGCGAAGGCGATTGCAAACGAGTCCGGCGCCCGCTTCTATGCGCAGAGCGCCTCGGCGTTCGTCGAGATGTTCGCCGGCCTGGGTGCCGCCCGCATCCGCAAGCTCTTCGAGGAAGCGCGGAAGAACGCGCCGTCGATCGTCTTCATCGATGAGCTCGATGCCGTGGGCCAGGCCCGGAGCGGGCATTCGTTCAACCGCGAGCAGGATCAGACGCTCAACCAGCTCCTCGTCGAGCTCGACGGCTTCGGGCAACGCGAGCAGGTGGTCGTGATGGCCGCCTCGAACCGCCTGCAGGATCTCGACCCCGCGCTCCTGCGGCCCGGCCGGTTCGACCGCCAGATCTTCATCCAGCCCCCCGACCTGAAGGGTCGTCGCGCGATCCTCGGCGTGCACATGCGCGGCAAGCCGCTCGGGGAGGACGTGGACATCGACGCCATCGCGCGCCAGACCGCAGGGCTCACCGGCGCCGACCTCGCGAACATCTGCAACGAGGCGGCGATCTCGGCCGGGCGCAAGGACCGGCCTGCGCTGACGCAGGCCGACTTCGACTACGCGCTCGAACGAGTGGTCGCGGGCCTGCAGCAGCGCCGCGTCGTCACCGACAAGGAGAAGCGGATCCTCGCCTACCACGAGGGCGGGCACGCGCTCGTCTCGCATCTCGTCGGCAACCAGCCCGAGAAGGCGACGATCATCGCACGCGGGACTGCGCTCGGCTACGTGCTGCACCTCCCCGAGGAGGAGCGGTACCTCGAGACGAAGGAAGAGCTGCTCGCCTGGATGGTGATGGCGCTCGCCGGACGCGCCGCGGAGGAGCTCGTCTTCGGGCGGGTCACGAACGGCGCCGCCAACGATCTCGAGAAGGTGACCGCGATCGCCCGCGCCATGGTGTTCGAATGGGGCATGGGCGAATCGGTCACCTCACGCACCATGCGCGCCGACAACTATGCGTTGTCCGAGGAGACGAAGCGCCTCCGTGACAGCGAACAGGCCCGGTTGACCGACCACGCCTACGAGGAGGCGCAGCGCCTGCTGTCGCACCACCGCGTCGCGCTCGACCGGATCGCCGCCGCGCTCCTCGACCGGGAGACGCTCTCCCGTGACGAGCTCGTCGAGCTCTTCCAGGACGTCGAGCCCGACTCTCGCTCTGCCGAGACCGTCGGCGTCGTTCGCGCCCTCGGCGCCGATCCGACCGGGTAGCCTCCGCCTGCGTGAGCGGGCTCCACCATGTCGGGATTGCGGTCGACGACCTCGACGCCGCGATCGCCAACTACGAGGCGCTCTTCGGGGCCTCCGTCGAGCATCGCGAGACCGTTCCCGACCAGGGTGTCGAGGCGGCATTGCTCCGCGTCGGCGGCTCGCGTGTCGAGCTGCTTCGCCCCCTCGAGCCGGACACTCCCGTGGGGCGGTTCCTCGCCAAGCGCGGGCCGGGCCTCCATCACGTCGCCTTCGAGGTCGCCGACGTGGCAGCCGAGCTCGCCCGCCTGCGCGCTGACGGAGTGCAGCTGATCGACGAGGAGCCGCGCCAGGGGCTCTTCGGGTTGCAGGTCGGATTCGTCCACCCGGAGGCGACCGGCGGCGTTCTGGCAGAGTTCGTCGGACGATGACGCAAATCGACCGCATCAGGATCGAGATCGCCTTCGACGGCACGCAGGTGCTGTCCGTCCTCGTGCCGCAGCAGACGGCGGAGGATCTCGACCGTGCCCTCGCCGGCGACCACGACAGTTCGTATGCCTTCGAGGCCGAGGATGGGCGCTACACGATCGCGCTTCGCCGTGTGGTGTACGTCAAGCGGTTTGCGCGTGAGAGCCGTGTCGGCTTCGGCGCGGCTGCCTAGCCGGGTTAGCGGCGATACCTCGCGGGGCACCAATTCGACGTATGAGCGAGACGGCCCTCGGGAAGAAGCAGAGTGAGACCCAGCGCGTCCGCGGTCTCGTCGACCGCGCCCAGCAGGGCGACCGTGGCGCACTGGAGGAGCTGTACCTCATCCACTTCGACCGCATCTACAGCTACCTGCACGTCAGCGTCGGCAACCGCCACGACGCGGAGGACCTGACGACGCAGACGTTCCTGAAGATGCTCGAGAAGATCAACAAGTTCCGCTGGCAGTCGGCGCCGTTCTCGGCGTGGCTCTTCCGGATCGCCCACAACCTCGCCATGGACCATTTCCGTGCGACTCGCCGCTGGCAATCGGAGGAAGAGCCGCCCGAGCCCGAGCCCGACGACACGACCTCGGCCGAGGCCGGCGCGCTCGAGTCGATCGGCCGCAGGTCGATGCTCGAGCTGATCGAGGACCTTTCGCCCGAGCAGCAGCAGGTGCTGACCCTGAAGTTCGTCTTCAACTTCGCGAACGCCGAGGCGGCGACGATCCTCGGCAAGACCGAGGGCGCGATCAAGTCGCTGCAGCATCGCGCTCTCGCATCGCTGCAGAAGCAGCTCGAGAAGCGCGAGTCCGCCGGGTAGCTACCCTCCGCGCGTGGCACTCGAGGTCGGCATCGTCGGCCCGTCCGGCGGCGGGAAGACATCGCTCTTCACCGCGCTCACGAAGACGGGCGGCGGCGAGTACGGGAAGACGAACGTCGGCATGGCGCCGATCGCCGATGAGCGCCTGCACGCGCTCGCGCGAGTCGTGAAGGCCCGGAAGATCACGCCTGCGACGATCCGCGTGCAGGATGTCCCGGGCTCGGGTACCGCCCAGCTCGGCAACCTGCGCCAGGTCGACGCCCTGCTCGTCGTCCTGCGCGGGTTCGGCTCCGGCGCGACGCCGGACGACGACCTGGAGAACTTCAAGCTCGAGCTGCTCGTCGCCGACCGGGACCACGTCGAGCGGCGGCTCGAGCGCGTCGAGAAGCAGGCGAAGTCGGGCGACGCGAAGGTGCGCGCCGAGCTCGACGAGCTCCGCAAGGTGCTCGCGCACGTCGATGCCGGCGGAGCGCTCTCCGACTACCCCGGATCGCTGCCGGGCGAGCTCGAGCCGCTGACGACGAAGCCCCTGATCGCCGTCGTGAACGGCCCGGGCGGCATCGACCTGAAGCTCGAGGCTGAGCTGGCCGAGCTGCCTGACGAAGACGCGGAGGCGTTTCGCGACGGCAGCGAATCGGCGCTGGACGAGATCGCCGGACGCCTCGCCCGCTCGCTGGACCTCGTCACGTTCTTCACGGCCGGCGAGCAGGATACGAGAGCCTGGACGCTGCGCAACGGCCAGACCGCGCTCGATGCCGCCGGAGCGATCCACACCGACATCGCGCGCGGCTTCATCCGCTGTGAGGTCGTCAACTGGCAGGACCTCGTGACCGCCGGCTCGCACGCCGAGGTAGCCAGGCAGGGGAAGCAGGGACTGGAAGGCAAGACCTACATCGTCCGCGAGGGCGATGTGCTGAACATCCGGTTCAACGTCTGACACGTCCCCTTGGTCTGTGTGTCGTCCCCGCACAGGTGACCACCTGTGGGTACGCACAGGTGCACACCTGGGTCAGACGCTGATCAGGACGACGCCTGTCAACGTCAGCACGATTCCCGCCTTCTGCAACGGCGCGACGCTCTCCCGGAGGACCGCGGCCGCGAGCAGCACCGTCACGATCGGATAGAGCGACGCCAGCACGGCGGTGAGGCTGACGAGACCGTGGCCGGACGAGGCCGCGAAGAGGGCGTTCCCGAGGGTGTCGCCGATCCCGACGGCGCAGACGATTGCGAGCTCCTTCGGCCGGAGCTTCAGCGTCGGCGGCCGTTTCGCCGTGACGACTCCGGCCATCAGGACGAGCGCCGTGACGCGGAAGACGAATGACGCCCACCAGAAGTCGACCTTCCCTGCCGCGTGCATCCACGGAAAGTAGAAGCCGAAGCCGAGTGCTGCGAGCAGCGCGAGACCCACGCCGGCGGCGACCCGGTGTGACCCTTCGTGGTGCTCGATCGACGCGAGCCCAACGCCTGCAAGCGCGCAGGCGATGCCGACGATCTGCGGCGCGGAGGGGTGGTCGCCGGTCACGATGCCGAAGACGACGGGGATGATCGCCGAGACGCCCGCGATCGGTGCGACGACGCTCATAGCACCGGCGAGCATCCCCCGGTAGTACGCGAAGAGGCCGAGCATCCCGCCGAGCGACGCGAGGATCGCGAACAGCACCGGCCAGCCTCGCGGGCCCTCTCCTCGGACAGCCACCGCGAGGGCGATTGCCGCAACGCCGCCGACCTGCGCCCAGAAGAGAACGCGTATCGAGCCGAGCGTGCGGCTGAACAGCGGGCCTACGAAGTCCGCGACCCCCCATGCCAGGCTCGCGCCGAGCGCGAGGAGGAGCGGCGTCAATCGACTCTGCGCGTGGCGGCGATCGCGTCGAGCTGGTTGGCGTGGTAGAGCACCGCCGCCTCGGCAGTGCGGGCGGCGCGTCCGTCGTGGTGTGCCGCGACGCAGTGGAGAAGCTCCGCGAGCTGGCCGGTGCTCAGGCCGTCGGCTCGCTCTTCGATCAGCCGCAGGCCGAGGTGCACGTGACCGAGCAGCCGTCCTTCGTCCGTGGCCGTGAAGGCCGGCCCGCGGCCGAGCTCGAGCGTCCGACCCACGTCGTGCACGAGCGCCGCGGCGAGCAGCAGCTCGGCCCGCAGGCGCGGATGGAGCTGTGCCGTCTCGCGGCAGAGCGTGGCCACGCCGACCGTGTGCTCGAGCAGCCCACCTGCATAAGAGTGGTGGTCGTCTGCAGTGGCCGGGTAGGCAGCGAGCTCGCGGTCGGCGAGCACCGCGCGCACGGTCGCCGCGAGGCCCGGATGCGAGATCTCGGCGACGAGGAACTCCAGGAAGCCGGCGAGCTCGTCCTCGTCGCGGCGAAGCGCCGGAGTGAGCGACGCGGGGTCGACCTCGGTCGCCTCGAGCGAGCGGATGTCGAGCTGCAGCCGGTCGCGAAACTTCTCGACCCGGCCGAGCACCCGCACCGCGTCGCCCTCGCCGAACCGCGCGTCGAGCAGTTCGACGTCCTTCCAGACCCTTGCCTGAATCTGCCCCGTCGCGTCGACGAGCTCGAGCGCCAGGTAGGACGCGCCGGACTTCGTGCGGAGCTTGCGCTTCGAGCGGACCGCGTACACGGCCTCGACGACCCGGTCCTCTGCCAGCTCCGCGATCGACATGCGGCCAATCTACCCTCGCGTCCAGATGCGGAAGCCGGCCGGATCGTCATACCCGTCGGCGATCTCCTCGAGAACGACCGCCGCGTCCTTGCGCCGCCACCCGAGCGCGCCGGCAAGGTCTGCGGCGGTCAGCTCGCCTGCGTGCGCGAGCACGATCGAAGCGAGCTCGCGGCGGGCGTCCTCCCGTGCCAGACGACGCTTCGGCAGCTTCCACTTTCGCGCCGTCAGATCGTGCGCGAGCGTCCCCCAGGTGCTGCCCTCGTGGACGAGATGCGATGTCGTGAGGACGAGCCGGTGGTGGAGCGAGGCGATGGAACGATCGACCTCCTTCTTCCCGAGCCCCGTTACCTCGCGGAGCTGCGGACCGGTCAGCGGGCCGAGCTCGCGGATCGCCCCCGCGACCGGGTCGTCCTCGTCCGGCTCACCGTTCGCGGCTGTGAGTGCCGGGAGGAGACGCGGCGCGACGCAGGCGACCGAGCGTGCGAGATGCCTGCCGACGCACGCGAGGCCGCGGCCGGGAAGCTCGTCCTTCGCCCACCAGAAGAAGTTCATCTCCTCGCTCTCCCAGACGGTCTCCTGGAGGCCCGATACCTGCTCCCAGAGCGACGGCAGCACGACGTCGGCTTTCGGGAAGAGCAGCGCGAGGCCCACCCTGTCGATCCACGCCGCTGCCCGCGGCACCGTCCTGATCACGCTGTCTAGTCTGACGGAGTGCCCGTCGTCGAGCCCTTTCGCGCGCTTCGCTATGACACCGGGGCGGCGGGGCCGCTGGAGACGCTGGTCGCGCCGCCGTACGACGTGATCTCACCGCAGCAGCGCGAGTCGTATCTCGCGCGAAGCGCGTACAACGTCGTCCACCTGACGCTGCCGGACTCGGAGGAGCAGGCGGCGCGCGACCTCACCGACTGGCGTGCGCGCGGCGTGCTCTCGCAGGAGCGCGAGCTCTACTGGTGGGTCGCACAGGACTACGTCGGCCCCGACGGCGTAGCACGCACGCGCGAAGGCTTTGCTGCGTCTGTGCCCGTCACGCCGTACGGAGCCGGGGACGTGCTTCCCCACGAGCGCACGCACGCCGGCCCGAAAGAAGGGCGGCTCCGCCTGCTGCGCGCGACGCAGACCCAGCTCGAGCCGATCTTCCTGCTCTACGACGCGCCGCCCGTCTTCGCGCGCCCGGAGACGGAGCCGGCGGTCGACGTCGAGGAGAGCGGTGTGCGCACGCGCATGTGGCCGGTCGAAGGCGGCGCGGAGACGCTCGAGACGCCGCTCCTGATCGCCGACGGTCACCACCGGTATGAGACCGCCGTCGCCTATCGCACCGAGAACCCCGCCGCGACGCACACCTTCGCGATCCTCGTCTCGTCCCGGGCGCCGGGGCTCGAGATCTTCCCCACGCACCGGATCGTGGAGCAGGTCGGAGATGTTCCCGGCGAGCGAGTCGATGGTCCGGGCGACGGCGTCACGCTTTACCGCGACGGCGTCTACACCCGCGTCGAGAGTGGCGACGACTTCGGACCGCGGGTCGTCGAGTCGTTTGCACCAGCGGGCGTCTCCTACACGGCGTACGCCGACGAGGCAATCGCCACCGTGGACCGCGGCGACGCGGACGCGGCTTTCCTGCTGCAGCCCGTGACGGTCGAGCAGGTCGCGCGCTTTGCGCGCGCGGGCGAGACGATGCCGCAGAAGTCGACGTTCTTCTTCCCCAAGCTCACCTCCGGCCTGCTGTTTCACCCCGTTGACGCCTGATTGGCTTTCGCTCTGCCGCGCGGCGCGCGGCGACGTGGCGCGCGTGCTGACGGAGCTGCCGGGACGTGCCGAGCGGGAGCCGGTCGTCGGCGCGGGCGAGGGTGGCGACGACACGACTGCGATCGACGCGGCGGCGGAGCAGGTCATCCTCGACCGCTTTCGCGGCGAGGACGTGAAGCTGGTGAGCGAGGAGGTCGGCATGCTCGGCAACGGCCAGTGGACCGTGGTGATCGATCCGATCGATGGCTCGCTGAACGCGAAGCGCGGCATCCCGTTCTTCTCGATCTCGATCGCCGTCGCCGACGGCGACACGATGGATGACGTCGTCTTCGGCTACGTGCACGACTACGGCACAGGCGAGGAGTGGACGGCGACGCGCGGCGGCGGCGCCTTGCTGAACGGCCGGCCGCTGACCGAGCGGCCGAAGGACGAGCTGGAGATCCTCTCCTTCGAGGCGACGACGCTCGAATACGTGACGGAGAACGCCGCGCGCTTCACCGGTGTTGCGCACCGGCTGCGCATCATGGGCTCGCTTGCGATCACGCTCTGCCATCTCGCGGCCGGACGGGTGGACGGCGTTGTCTCGTTGAAGGCGGCGCGGTCCGTCGACATCGCTGCGGCACAGTTGCTCGTCCGCGAGCGCGGCTTTTGCATCCAGCTTCCCGAGGCGCCGCCGTTCGGCTCGGCGCCGCTCGACCTCGCCGCACGTTCACGCGTCGCCGCAGCGGGCAGTGAAGAGCTGTGCAGGAGCCTCGCGACAGCGCTTACGAGCGGATAAGGATCGGCTGCTCAGGCTGGAACTACGCGCACTGGCGGAACGGGGTCTTCTACCCGCCGCGGCTTGCGGCGAAGGAGTGGCTTCGCTTCTATGCCCGGAGCTTCGACACCGTCGAGGTGAACACCACCTTCTACCGGCTACCCCGCGCGTCGAGCGTCGCGCGCTGGGTCGCCGAGTCGCCGCAGGGCTTCGCCTTCGCGGTGAAGGTCAGCCGCTACATCACGCACACCAAGCGCCTGCTCGAGGTGCCGCAGCACCTGCCGCTCCTCTACGAGCGGATCGCGCCGCTTCTGCGCTCGCCGAAGCTCGGCCCGCTCCTGTGGCAGCTCCCGCCGACGTTCAAGGTCGACCTCGACCGTCTCGCGAGTGCGCTCGAGCACCTGCACGACGGCCGCCGGCACGCCTTCGAGTTCCGCCACGAATCGTGGTTCTGCGAGGAGGTCTACACCCTCCTGCGCGAGCACCGGGTGGCGCTCGTGATCGGCGACCGGCCTCAGGTCGACGCGTTTCAGGCGCGCGAGCTGACGGCCGACTTCACCTTCGTCCGTTTCCACAGCGGCACGCGCGGGCGGAACGGCAATTACTCGCACCGCGAGCTGGACGAGTGGGCGGAGCGGCTTGAGCGCTGGTCACGCGACGCCGAAGTCTTCGCGTACTTCAACAACGACTGGGAGGGATTCGCGATCGAGAACGCCCGCTACCTGAAGGCGCGGCTCGGGCGCTTCGCTAGGCTCGAGGCATGATCACGCGCGAAGAGATCCTGGCTGCGCTCTCCAGGGTGATCGATCCCGAGCTGCGCCGCCCGGTGACGGAGCTCGACATGGTGCGCGACGTGTCGATCGACGGGTCCGAGGTCGCGGTGACGATCGCGCTGACCGTCGTCGGGTGCCCGCTACGCTCGAGCTTCGAGGATCAGGTCGCCGAGCACGTCGGAACGCTCCCCGCGGTGTCGAAGGTGACGCTCCGCTTCGACGTGATGTCGCCCGACGAGCGTGCGGCTCTGACGACGAAGCTGCGCGGCGACGTCGAGACGAAGGGCATCAAGATCTCGCCGCGGACGCGGGTGCTCGCGGTCGCCTCGGGTAAGGGCGGCGTCGGCAAGTCGTCGCTCACCGTCAATCTCGCGGCGGCGCTCGCGCAGCAGGGGCACGAGGTCGGGATCATCGACGCCGACATCTACGGCCACTCGATCCCGCACATGCTCGGCATCCAGCGGAAGCCGGTCGTCGTCGACAAGATGATCGTGCCGCCGGTCGCGCACGACATGCGCCTCATGTCGATCGGATTCTTCCTCGACGACAACCAGCCGGTGATGTGGCGCGGCCCGATGCTGCATCGTGCGCTGGAGCAGTTCCTGCAGGACGTCCACTGGGGCGAGCTCGACGTACTCGTCGTCGACATGCCGCCCGGCACCGGCGACGTCTCGATCTCGCTCGGCCAGTTGCTGCCGCGCGCGGAGGCGATCGTTGTCACCACGCCGCAGCCGCTCGCGCAGGAAGTCGCCTCGCGCGCCGCGACGATGGCGCAGAAGACGGGCATGCGTGTCGTCGGGGTGATCGAGAACATGACCTCCGACGTCTTCGGCGCAGGCGGCGGCGAGCGGCTCGCGAACGAGCTCGGCGTGCCGCTCCTCGGGAGCGTCCCGCTCGACGCGCGCGTGCGCGAAGCCGCGGATGCCGGCGAGCCGCTCGTCACGCGCGATCCCGACTGCGAGCCGGCGCAGGCGATCCTCGCGATCGCGCACGCCATCGACGAGAGCCGCGCCGGCGGCTTCACACGCACGCTTCCGCTCGTCTCGTAGCAGCCGTTGGCTGCGGCGGCGTTCTTCGATCTCGACCGGACCCTGATCCGCCGCTCGTCGGTGCTGGCACTGGCGGGATCGTTCCGTCAGCGCGGGCTGATCTCCCGCCTCGACCTTGCGAAGTCGGCGTTCTGGCAGGTGCTATTCGTGCTTCGCGGCGCAAGCGCCGAGCGGGTGCGCCGCGCGTCGGAGGACGGCATGAAGATCCTCTCGGGGTTCACGGTCGAGGACATGCAGGCCCTCGTGGGCGACGCGATGGAGCCGGTGCTCCGCCCGCTTGTCTACGACGAGCCGCTGCACCTCGTCCGGCGGCACCGCGAGCAAGGCGAGCGCGTCTACATCGTGTCGGCGACCTTGCAGGAGATCGTGCAGCACATCGCCGACGACCTCGGCTTCGACGGGGCGATCGGCTCGACCTGCGAGATCGCCGACGGTGTCTACACGGGCCGCTCCCTCCGTGCGGCGCACGGCGAAGGGAAGGCCGAGGCGATCCGCGAGCTGGCGACGGTGGAGGGCCTCGACCTCGCCGCGTGCACCGCGTACTCGGACTCCCACACCGACGTGCCGTTCCTCGAGGCGGTCGGGCATCCCGTCGCGGCGAATCCAGACCGGAAGCTGCGCCGGATCGCGCGGAGGCGCGGATGGCCGGTGATTCGATTTGCGTCCTGAGGAGGCGCGCCCGCGGCTCGCGGCGCTCGGCTTCGGGCCTGAGGACACCGAGACGCTGGCGGCGCACTTCCTGGACGCGGAGGCGCGCGGCCAGCTCGGACACGGCCTCTCGCGGATCGAATGGCTCGAGACGTGGGAGGCGATCGACACCGGGGCGCGGCCCCATCGGGTCGTAGCGGAGGCGGGATACGAGCGCTGGGACGGGAACGGGGCGCTCGGCTACCTGACGCTCGGCGCCGTCGTCGCTGCACAGCTCGCTGCTCCCCCCGAGCGTGCACGGCTCGCGGTCTGCTCGAACACGTTTCCGACCGGCTCGCTCGGCTACTGGGTGCGGCAGCTCGCCGACGGCGGGCTCGTCGCGCTGCTGACGGCGACTTCGCCGCGCCGCCTCGGCCCTCCCGGGGGCGGCGAGCCGCTCGCGGGGACGAACCCGCTCGCGATCGCCGTTCCGTCCTCCGACGGCCGCCCGATCGTCGCCGACGTTTCGATGGGCGCGGTCACGTACGGCGCTGTGCTTGCGGGTCACGCGCAGCCCGAGGAGCTCGTGCCGTTCGGCGGGCCGCAGGCGCACAAGGCGTTCGCACTGGCCGTCGGCCTCCAGCTCGTCGTGGACGCGTTGAACCCTGCGGACGGCTTCGGAGCGGTACTGCTCGTCGCGCGGCCGGAGGCCGACCCGGTGCCCGCGCTCCGGGAGCTCGCAGGTGTGGTACGTCTACCCGGTGACCGGAGCGCCTAGGAACCTCTTCGTAGGCGGGACCGACGGCAACGAGCGGTTGACGGCCGCCACCGCGGTCGTCCTGCTCGTGCTGCTCGCCGCGGAGGGCGCGACGATCCTCGCGATCGGGCGGCTGCTGCTGCCTCATATCTTCCTCGGGTTCCTGTTGATTCCGCCGGTGCTGCTCAAGCTCGCGAGCACCGGCTGGCGCATGCTGCGCTACTACGGGCACGCCGACGAGTACGTCCGCCGCGGCCCGCCGGCGATGCTGCTCCGTGTCCTCGTTGCGCCGATCACCGTTCTCGCAACGATCGTCTTGTTCGGCAGCGGCGTCGCGGTGGTTGCGCTCGGCCGTGAGGGACTGCTGCTCGGCGTGCACAAGGTGAGCTTCATCGTCTGGTTCGCGGCGATGTCCGTCCATGTCCTTGCGCACGTCCTCGAGCTGCCTCGTCTGATCGCCGTCGACTGGTGGAGGCAAGACCGCCTCGGCGGGCGGCGCTTGCGTCAGGTGGTGGTGGCGGGAGCGCTCGTCGCCGGGCTCGCGCTCGCGTTCGCGACGTTGCCGCTGGTCGATCACTGGCAGGACCGCGTCACCGCGGTCGCGGGATTCGACGCGTACTAGCCCGGGAAGCCGGGCTCGCCGCGGATCGACGCGAAGTCGGAGTCGGCTCGCGCTCGTTCGGCCCACCTCGGGTCGAGCTCGACCGCTCGCTGGAGATGCAGCAGTGCGTCGAGTCGACGTCCGCCGCGCGTCTCCATGCAGGCCAGGTTGTACAGCAGCGCCGGATGATCGGGGTCTTCCGCGAGCGCCTCCTCGTGGATGCGGATCGCGTCGTCCCAGCGCTCCTCGCGCGCGGCGGGCACCGCCGCGAACATCGCCTCCCACGGCGAGACGACGAACGGCTCGCCGGGCAGGCCGCCCAGCGCGAGCACGAGCGTGTCGTCGTCGAGCGCGACGGCGCCGCGCCGGAGCGACGGCTCGCGAACGAACACGAGCTGCCCGGGGGCGAGCTCGTGCTCGTTCCCGTCGACGGTGAACAGGGCGCGCCCGCGCAGCACGAGGTAGATCTCCTCGTGCCCCGAGGATTCGCTGTGCTCCTCCACGACCTGCGCACCCGCCTCGCGCGCCGTGTAGGCATTGACACCGAAGGCGCGGATGTCGAACGCGCGGCGGATCGGCCGCCAGACGAAGCCGTCCGGCATCTCGATCCGGTCGAGCTCGTCGACGTGACGCACGCCGATCCCCGCTCCGGCGGCGGCAAAGCCGCAGCCTGCGCTCCTGGGCGGCTCCGTCGAGCCTACGCCGCTCAACCGACGAGCTCCGTGAAGCGTGGATCGTCGCGGAGCCCGTCGAAGTCGCTGTCGCCCGCTGCGTAGTCGCGCGCACTGCGATCGAGCTCGATCGCCCGACGCAGGTGGCCGAGCGCCGCATCGCTGTCGCCGGCGAGCGCCTCGTAGCACGCGGCGTTGTAGGCGCCTTGCCACGCATCCGGGTCACGTGCGACCGCCTCGCGATAGAGGGCGCGGCCTCCCTCGGGATCCCCCGCGTGCAGATGCGCATACGCGACGTAGAAGTCCTCCCAGCCGGACGGCTCGAACGCCTCGCCGGGCTTGGCGCCCATCGCGAGGACCATCGTTCCCGGCTCGAGCGCGCTCGCTTCGCGCAGCGTTCCCGGTGGGGCGTGCACGAGCGTCCCGACCGGCGCGACGAACGTCTCGTCGCCGAGCGTGAACCGCGCCTGGCCCCGAAGAACGACGTACAGCTCCTCCGCGCCGTCCGTTTCCCGGTGGCGCTCGATCACCTGATCGCCTGCCGCAGGCCCTTCCCAGACGTTGATGCCGAACGGACGGAATCCGAGCCGACGGCGCAGCGGACGGAGCACGTACGACGCGCTCGTCGACGGATAGCGGTCGAGCTCGTCGATCGAGAGGACCTCGTAACTGCTCATCGCGCGCGCAGCTCCGCGAGCACGACTGGGTCGACGCGCTCGATGCCGGCCACTCGCTCCTCGAGGTTCTCGGTTCCCGCCCATGCGGCGAGCGCCGCAGCGAGCTCTCCGTCGTACCCGAGGCGCCGCAGCCGCTCCTCCAGCTCCGCGCGCAGCGCGTCGTCAACCTCGAGCCATTCGGCGCGCGGCGTCTTGCCGAAGAGGAGCGCGTGTATGTCATGCAGGCGCACGAGCTCGCTCACAGGCTGTGCGTGGTCGTCGACGCGCAGGTCGACCAGCACGTCGCTCAACCCCGCATAGCCTTCGTCGCGCTCGACCACGAGGAGCGCGGCCGACTGCTGCCCGCGACGGTCGCCTCCGGCCGCCTGCGCTGCGGCCAGGCACTCGAGCAGCCGCTCCGCGAGGGGGCGGCCGCCGGTCGCGGTGAAGGTCCGCGCAAGGGCTCCAACCGTCTCCTCGCCGACGAGGATGTTGCCCTGCGCCGCGAACTCCGGCCCCGTCAGGCCGCCCGCCCAGTCCATGCACGCAGCGCCGGTGTACGTCGCGCTGCCGCCGGTTGCGTCCACCACTCCGAGCTGCCGCTCGTCGCGGCCGTCGTCCGCCTCGGTCAGCCGCGCGACGACCTCCGAGGCGGCCAGGCCCTCGCGCAGGAGCGCGAGCCCGGCCGGGCCGTAGCGCGGGTTCGCGTAAGCCTGCGTCGCGATCGCGCCGACGCCCGGCTCCGCCCACGGCACGACCGATCCGACCGCGAGGAACTTCGACTGCGTCGCGACGCCCCACTGCCCGGCGTCGAGATCGCATGCCGCGATCGAGTACGTGGCGACGATCGGCTGTTCAGCCATAGGTGAGCTCTGTCAGGTCGAGGTCGAGGAGCGCCGGGTCGCCGACGAGCGCCACCGCCACCTCCGGCCGGGCGAGCGCCGCCTTCACCTCGTCCGCGGTCGCGGCGCGCACGGCAACCGGGCGCCCTTCCGCGTGCGCGGCGCGAAGCGCATCGGGATCCAGCCCGTCGAGGACGAGCGCGCCTTCGAGCTCGAGCTCCCCTTCGAGCGCGATCTCGGGCACGCGGCGCCCGGTCGCACCGAACCAGCGCTCTCTCAAAGCTGCACCGAGTCGCCGGGCTCGATCCGCTCGACCTGCGCCTGGGTCAGCTCGGCGAGCCGCTCCGGCGTTCCCGTGAGGAGCGGGAAGGTTCCCCAGTGGCAGGGCACGCAACGCGGGTGGCCGAGCAGCTCGAGCGCCAGTGCGGCTTCCTCCGGGCCCATCGTGTAGTGGTCGCCGATCGGCAGCACCGCGACGTCCGGCTTGTACAGGCGCGCGATCAGCGCCATGTCGCCGAAGACGCAGGTGTCCCCCGCGAAGTAGATCGACTTGCCGTCGGCGCGGACGACCATGCCTGCCGCGTCGCCGCCGTACGAGCCGTCGGGGGCCGAGCCGGAATGGAAGGCGTTCGTCATCGTGAACCGCACGCCCTCGACTTCGACCGTGCCGCCCTTGTTGAAGCCGATCGTCTTGTCCTCGTCGCCGCCGTTCGACCCGAGCCAGCCGGCCAGCTCGACCATTCCGACGACGGTGCAGCCGAGCTTCTTCTGCAGCTCGGCGGCGTCGCCCGCGTGGTCGCCGTGGCCGTGCGTCACGACGATCGCGTCCGCCCGGTCGGGGTTCTTCTCGGCGTCGGGGCAGGTCGGGCCCGAGAGCCACGGGTCGACGTAGATGCGCTTGCCGCCATCGGTGTCGAGACGGAACGACGCATGTCCGAGCCAGGTGAGTGTCGCCATCGAAATCCTTTCGCTCGAGTGCCGACGCGAGCATAGAAGGACCGTCCGAGCCGAGAGAGAAGCTACGGGCGATGGGTCGTCGCGTCCTCGCTGCTCTGCTCACGGTCGCCGCGGGGTTCGCCGACGCGCACGGCGCGCACGGTCTTGCGTTCGATGCGCTGCTCGGCGCGATCCCCTTCGCGGCGGTGTCGTCGCTGGTGGCCTTCGGCGCGTACCTCGATCGCCGCGAGGACACGGTCGCCGGCCTGCAGGCGCTCCTGTGGACACTGTCGCTCGCGCTCCTCGTCCTGTCGTGCGCCGCGCGCTCGCCGGCGACGGAGGTGCAGACGCTCCCGCCGCTCGGCTGGTCGGCGCTCGTCGCCTGTCTCGGCGTCTTCGCGATCAAGGCCTGCGTCGGCGCCGCGCCCTTCCTCCGCCGCCTGGCGCTGCATCCCGCAAAGCCCTGAGCCGCGCCCCCGTCCGAGGCGCTATGTCCAGTCCGGACATCACGGGGTCTGGAGCTCATCTCACAATGACCAGCCATGTCGCCTGGCCGCGCTGCGCGGCACGAGGCTGTGTCCTCAGTCGCCCCGATAGCTTCGGCTATCGGGGCTCCCTGCGTCCTTGCCTCGCACCGCGCAGCGCACCCAGATCAACGGGCGTCATTGTGAGACGAGCTCC
>JAICTB010000255.1 GCA_025936595.1 Thermoleophilia bacterium
CTGCTCCGGATGCTCGGCGGCGACGAGCGCGACCGGCTCGCCGTAGTAGAGAACGCGGTCGATCGCGAGCACCGGCTGGTCGGGAAACTCGAGCCCGTACGTCTTCTGGCCGGGAACGTCCTCGTGCGTGAGCACCGCGTGGACGCCGGGCACCGCCACGGCCTCCGCGATGTCGATCGACACGATGCGCGCGTGCGCATGCGGGCTGCGCAGCGTATGGCCCCACAACATGCCCGGGACGATGAGGTCGCTGGCGTAGGCGAACTCACCCTTCACCTTCGGCGGCGCGTCGACGCGCGGGACGAGCTCGCCGATCTTCCCGAGCTGCAAGGTGCGCGGCGCCGTCCGCGTCACGCTCGTGCCGCCATACGCACCGCGTCGAAGATCTTCGCATAGCCGGTGCACCGGCAGAGGTTCCCCGACAGCGCCTCGCGTATCTCGTCGTCGGACGGGCTCGCGTTGCGGCGCAGCAGATCGGCCGTCGCGACCACGAGCCCGGGCGTGCAAAAGCCGCATTGCACCGCACCCGCGTCCACGAATGCCTGCTGCACGGGGTGCAGCTCGTCCTCCTCGGCGAGCCCCTCGACCGTCGTCACCTCGTGGCCGTCGGCCTGCGCCGCGAGGACGAGGCACGCGCAGACGAGCGTCCCGTCCAGGAGGACCGAGCACGAGCCGCACTCGCCCTGCTCGCACGCGTTCTTCGAGCCGGGGAAGCCGAGCTTCTCGCGCAGGGCGAAGAGCAGCGACTCGCCCTCCCAGCAGTCGGCCTGATGCTCCTCCCCGTTGATCCGCAGTGAGATCCTCATGCGAGGACCCGCTTCAGCGCCCGCTCCGTGAGCACGCGGAGCGCGTGGCGGCGGTAGGCCTCGGTGCCGCGCACGTCGTCGATCGGCGTCGCCGCCGCAGCCACGCGCTCGGCGAACGACTCCGCCTCGTCCCGCGGCGCGGTGACGAGCACCGGCCGCGGCGACGACGAGCCGAACGAGGCGCGGAGCTCGTCGCCGGCGGAGACGGCGAGCGAGCAGACCGCGATCACCATCGCGTTGCGCGGGCCGATCTTCATGAACGTCTGCGGCGCGCGTGACGGCGTCAGCCAGACCGACGCGATCAGCTCGTCCGCGGCGAGGACGTTTCGCTTGACGCCGGTGACGAATTCCCCGACCGGCACGCGCCGGGTGCCGCGTACCGACGCGCATTCGACCTCCGCATCCTCGACAAGGAGCGGTGGCAGCGCATCTCCGGCCGGCGACGACGTTCCGAGGTTCCCGCCGATCGTGCCGCGGTTCCTGATCTGCGGCGAGCCCACCGTGCGCGACGCCTGGGCGAGCGCGGGCAGCTCGTCCCGCAACGGCCCGTGCTCGATCTCGGCATAGGTGAGACCGGCGCCGAGCCGCAGCGCCCCGTTCTCGCGGGCAAAGCCGCGGAGCTCGGGCACCTCGTTCAGGTTCAGCATCGTCTCCGGCCTGCCGCGGTCGAAGTTGAGCGCCACCATCACGTCGGTGCCGCCCTGGATCGGCCAGGCATCGGGGTGCTCCGCTTTCAGGCGAAGCGCTTCGTCGAGTGTGCGGGGCGTCAGGACTTCCACGGCGACGAAGGGTACGGTTCTTCGGCCATGGTCGCACCCCTCTCGAAGCGTCTCGCCGTGGCGCGCGGCGACGAGCCTGCCGACCTCGTGATCCGCGGCGGGAAGGTGCTCTCGGTCTTCACCCGCGAGTGGCTCGAGACGGACGTTGCGATCGCAGACGGCTGGATCGCAGGCCTCGGCGACTACGAGGGGCGCGAGACGATCGAGGCATCGGGCCGCTGGATCGTGCCCGGCTTCATCGACGCGCATATGCACCTCGAGTCGTCGAAGCTCCTCGTCGACGAGTTTGCCCGGCTCGTGCTCCCGTTCGGCACGACGGCGGTCGTCGCCGACCCGCACGAGATCGCGAACGTGCTCGGCACCGACGGCGTGCACTGGCTGCTCGACGCGACGGCCGAGCTGCCGCTCGACGTGTACTTCATGGCGTCGTCGTGCGTGCCGGCGTCCGAGTTCGAGTCGCCGCGCCGAAAGCTCTCGCCCGGCGACCTGGACGCGCTGCTGCGCCGGCGGCGCGTGATCGGGCTCGCCGAGATGATGAACTTCCCCGGCGTCGTCGGTGGTGCACCGTCCGAGCTCGCGAAGCTCGCGCTCGCCGACCACGTCGATGGTCACGCTCCGGGAGTGCTCGGCCGGTCGCTGAACGCGTACGCCGCCGCCGGCATCCGCTCCGACCACGAGGCGTACACGGCCGAGGAGGGACGCGAGCGGCTGCGGGCCGGGATGTGGCTCCTGATCCGCGAGGGCTCCGCGGCGCGCAACCTGCAGGCGCTGCTGCCGCTCCTCGCCGAGTACGGGCCGGGTCGCATCGCGTTCTGCACCGACGACCGCGAGCCCGAGCACATTGCGGACGACGGTCACATCAACTCGATGGTGCGCGACGCGGTCGCCGCGGGGATCCCCACCGAGGACGCGCTCGTGTGTGCGACGTTCAGCCCGTCGCTCTGGCACGGCCTGGCCCATCTCGGCGCCGTCGCGCCGGGGTACCACGCCGACCTGCTCGTCCTCCCCGACCTCGAGCGGTTCGTCCCGGACATCGTGTTGAAGCGCGGTCGCCCGGCGGCCGAGATCCCGCGCGCAGAGGTGCCGGACTGGGTACGGCACACGATGCGGATCGGCGCGTTCGGCCCGGAGATGTTCCGCGTCCCGTGGACCGGCGGCGACGCGCGCGTGATCGGGATCGTGCCCGGCCAGATCGTCACGGACTCGCTCGTCGACGCGCCCGCCGAGCGCGCGGGGGAGGCGGTCGCTGACCCGGGCCGCGACCTCGCGAAGATCGCCGTGGTCGAGCGCCACCTC
>JAICTB010000209.1 GCA_025936595.1 Thermoleophilia bacterium
ACTGGCTCCAGGAGCGTGTCGGCGAGGTGCTCGGGAAGGCGGCCGCGTGAGGACCACATCCGCGAGAGCCGTGGCGGTCGCCCCGATCCGCCTCTACCAGCTCGTCGTCTCGCCGTGGCTGCCGGCGAACACGTGCAAGTACCACCCGAGCTGCTCCGAGTACGCCGTGCTCGCGATCCGCAAGCACGGTGTGCTGCTCGGCCTGCCGCGCGCCGTGTGGCGCCTCCTGCGCTGCCACCCGTGGTCGGCTGGGGGAGTCGATTACCCATGATCGTATTGTCGATCCTGACGCCGCTCGAGAACGTGATGAAGTCGATCCTCGACTTCCTGCACGGGAGCGTCGGCCTGCCGTGGGCCTGGTCGATCGTCGCGCTGACGGTGCTCGTCCGCATCGTGCTGGTGCCGCTGACGGTGCGCCAGATCCACTCGATGCAGTCGCTGCAGGCCCACGCGCCGGAGATGAAGCGGCTGCAGCAGCAGTACAAGGGCGACCGCGCGAAGCTCAACGAGGAGTTGATGAAGTTCTACAAGGAGAACAACATCAACCCCGCGGCGTCGTGCCTGCCGCTTCTCGCGCAGTTCCCCGTCTTCATCGCGCTGTACTTCACGCTCAAGCACGGCACGAAGCACATCACCGGCTCGTGGCTGCACGTCGTACCGAACATCTCCGACAAGGCGACCGCGCACTGGTCCGGCTTCGTCCTCCTCGCGATCTATGCCGGCTCGCAGATCGCGTCGACCTACTTCATGGGCACGACGATGGACAAGACGCAGCGCACGATCATGATGTTCCTGCCGCTCGTCTTCCTGACCGTCGTCTCCCACTTCCCGACCGGGCTGATCCTCTACTGGATGACGACGAACCTCTGGACGGTCGGGCAGGGCCTCGTCACCCGCCGGCTCGTGCCGAAGCCGAACCCCGCAACCGCAGCCGCGCCGCGTGCCGGGCCGAAACGCTCGTCGCGGACGCTGCCCAAGGAACCCGAGCCCGACGGCTCGAACGGTGCGGCCCCCGCCGCGGAGCAGCCGAAGCAGGTGCCCTCGGCGCCGCGCCGCGTCAAGAAGAAGGGGCGCGCGAAGCGGTGACCGAGCGCTCCGTCGAAGCGACGGGGGAGACCGTCGGCGAGGCGAAGTGGAAGGCGCTGCGCGACCTCGAGCGCCTGGCGCCCGGGATCGACAAGGCGAGCGTGCGCTTCCAGGTCGTTTCCGAGGGCGAGCGAGGGCTGCTCGGCGTCGGCTACACGCCTGCGCGTGTGATCGCGACTGCCGAGGCCGTGGCCGCACCCTCCGCTCCGTCCAGGCCCCGCCCTGACGAGAGCGAGGCGGAGGCGCATATGCGGCAGCTCGTCGAGCGCGTTGTCGGAGCGATGGGGCTCGACGCGCGCGTCGACGCGCGCGAGACGGACGCCGAGGTGCTCGTCACCTGCACCGGCGACGATCTCGGCCTGTTGATCGGCAAGCACGGGCAGACGATCGACGCGCTCCAGTACGTCGCGAGCGCCGCCCTTTACCGGTCCGGTGCGGGCAAGCACGTGATCGTCGACGCGGCGGGATACCGCGAGCGCCGGCGCGTGACGCTGGAGAGCATCGCTGTCGGAGGCGCCGAGCGCGCGTCGCTCGGCGAGCGTGTTGTGCTCGAGCCGATGACGGCGGGCGAGCGCAGGGTGGTCCACGAGCGGCTCAAGGACTACCCCGGCGTGCAAACCTCGAGCGAGGGGACGGAGCCGTATCGATACGTCGTCGTCCTCCCCGCTTGACGGCTGGCTCGCCGCCGTCGTCGCAACGCCCGGGCTGACCGCCCTCGGCGATCTCGCGGCGGCACGGCGCGTCCTGCTCGAGGACTCGCTTGCCGGCGTCGAGGTCGTGTCGCGCTTCGACGGCCCGATCGTCGACGTCGGCTCGGGCGGCGGAGCGCCGGGTATCCCGCTCGCGCACGCGCTCCCCGATCGCGAGGTCGTGCTGCTCGAGGCGGAGCGGCGCAAGTGCGCATTTCTCGAGGAGTGGGCGCCGCCGAACGCGCGGGTCGTCTGGGGGCGTGCCGAGGAGCAGGAGACCGACCAGGCCGGCGTTGCGGTCGCGAAGGCGCTGGCACATCCCCCGACGGCAGTCGAGTGGTGTCTTCCGCTCGTCCGTCCCGGCGGTGCGGTCGTCCTCTGGGTCGGCCCGTCCGTCGAGCCCGAGCGGGTCGCCCGGGTCGCGGAGCGGCTCGCGGGAGAGCTGGCGGAGACACTCGCGGGATTCCTGGTCGTGCGCAAGCTGGGGCCGACCCCGGCCGGGTTCCCGCGCCGGCCGGGCGTGGCCAAGAAGCGCCCCCTCGCGTAGTCGCGCAACGAGCGGCAAATGCCGCGAATCCGTGTCCGGTGCCGTGGCTAGATTGGGCCGGGTGCCCGGCAAGGTCTACGCGTTCGCGAACCAGAAGGGCGGGGTCGGCAAGACGACCACCGCGATCAACCTCGCCGCGTGCCTCGCGGAGGCGGGCGAGCGGGCGCTCGTCGTCGACCTCGACCCGCAGGCGAACGCGACCTCGGGGCTCGGCATGAGCGCGAACGGCACCTCGAGCTACGACCTGCTGGACGGCGCGCCGCTCTCCGAGCTCGCGAAGCCGACGCAGTTCCCGAATCTCTTCCTCGTGCCGTCACGGCCCGAGCTCGCCGGCGCGAGCGTCGAGCTCTCGCAGCGCGAGGACGGCGAGCGCTACCTCGCGGACGCGCTGCACCAGGCGGGCGACTTCGACTTCGTCCTCCTCGACTGCCCGCCGTCGCTCGGCCTGCTGACGGTGAACGCCCTCGCCGCCGCGCATCGCGTGGTCGTCCCCGTGCAGACCGAGTACTACGCGCTCGAGGGCCTTGCGCAGCTCGTGCAGTCGATCAACCTGATCAAGGCGCGGCTCAATCCGAGCCTGGCGATCGCCGGCGTCCTCCTGACGATGGCCGACGCACGCACGCGTCTCTCCGCCGAGGTGGAGGCGGAGGTGCGCAAGCATTTTGGCGCGCTCGTCTTCGAGGCCGTCGTCCCGCGCTCGGTGCGGGTCGCCGAGGCACCGAGCCACGGGCTGCCGGTCACCCACTACGACCGCCGCTCGCGCGGTGCCGAGGCCTACTGGAAGGTGGCGATGGAGCTTGTCGAGCGTTCCTAGAAGAGGTCTAGGCCGCGGGTTCGAGGTGCTGATCGGCGGCGGCGCGTCCGAGCTCGCGCACATCGCGGTCGACCAGATCCACGCGAACCCGTCGCAGCCGCGCAAGCGCTTCGAGAGCGAGGGTGTGAGTGGGCTCGCGGAGTCCATCAAGGCGCAGGGGCTGATCCAGCCCGTCGTCGTCCGGCCGCGGCTCGAGGGGGGCTACGAGCTGATCGCCGGCGAGCGCCGCTGGCGGGCCGCCCGCGAGGCGGGTCTCGCAACGGTGCCCGCGGTCCTGCGCGACGCCGACGACCGCGACACGCTGCTCCTCGGGCTCGTCGAGAACGTCGCCCGCGAGGACCTGTCGCCGATCGAGGAGGGGCGCGCCTACGCGGTGCTGATCGACGAGTTCGCGCTCTCACTGGGCGAGCTTGCCGAGCGCGTGGGCAAGTCGAAGCCGACCGTCTCGAACCGCATCCGCCTGCTCGAGCTGCCCGAGGACGTGCTCGCGATGATCGCCCGCCGGGAGCTGACCGAGGGGCATGCTCGCGCGGTGCTCGCGGTGCCGGATCAGGACGGCCGACGCCGGCTCGCCCGGCGGATCGTGAAGGAGGGCCTCTCGGTGCGGGCCGCCGAGCGCGCGGCGCGGTGGGCCGGCGCGCGCACGAAGGAGCGCCGGACGACGACGGTCGACCCCGCGCTCGCAGCGCGCGTCAAGGAGGCAGTCCGGCTCCTCACGGGATTCGAGGCGAGGGTCGGCGCCGCCGGTCTGCACATCCCGGTCGACGACGAGGTTCAGCTCGAGGAGCTGGCCGAGGCGCTCGAGCGCCTCGGCACCCCGTAACCGCCTGCGCCGGAGCAGCGTTGCACCTCCGTGCACGATCTCTGGCTCCAGGACATCGAGTCGCTCGAGGCGATCTCGCAGGACGACGACACGCGCACGCTCTTCCTGCGGATGGCCCAGATGTCCCAGGACGGCCGCTTGCAGCCGTTCCTGCGTGAGCTCGAGGACGACCGCGAGCTCGACGAGGAGACGAAGGTCACGGTTGCGGAGCTCGCGCAGGACCGCGGCTTCCTCCATGCGGTCGAGG
>JAICTB010000228.1 GCA_025936595.1 Thermoleophilia bacterium
CAAGGTGCAGCAAGTACTCGTCCTGAACGCGAGTTACGAGCCGCTCAACGTGTGTTCGCTTCGCCGTGCCCACGTGCTCGTCTACAAGGGCAAGGCCGAGGTGATCGAGGAGCTCGACCGACCACTCCGCTCGGCCACGGACACGTTCCGCTGGCCACACGTCATCCGCCTCGTGCACTACGTCCGGGTCCCGCGCATGGTGCAGCGCAAGATCTCCCGGCGCGCCCTCTTCGCCCGTGACGGCTGGCGCTGCGTCTACTGCGGCACCGCCGGTGGCAGGCTGACGCTCGACCACGTGATCCCACGCTCGAAGGGCGGAGAATCGAGCTGGGAGAACGTCGTCACCTCCTGCGCGCCGTGCAACCTGCGTAAGGGAAACCGGCTCCCGCACGAGGTGCAGATGGAGCTGCCTGCGCGGCCGCGCCCGCCGGCTCCCGTGCTCTTCATCCGGCTCGCGACGCCGAAGATTCCCGAGCGCTGGGAGCGCTACCTGGCGCCGTTCGGGACGTCGACGCCCGTCGCCGCCTGATCGGCATCCGCGCCAGCGCGTCCAGCGACCAGACAGCGAGAGCCGCGACCGGGCCGCCGACCCAGGACCACCTGTAGGTCCCGTACTCCGCGAGCAGCGCGGTGACGATCAGCAGCACCGCGGGAGACGCGCACCGGCTCACTCATTCCGAACGCTCGACCGGCAGCGCCGGATACTGCTCCCACTCCGACCACGAGCCCGGGTAGAGACGGCCCTCGCGTCCCGCGAGGTGCAGCTGGTGCAACGTGACGCAGGCGGTGATCCCGGAGCCGCAGTAGGCGACGAGCTCGCCGTCCGGCAGCTCCGGCGGCGGCTCCTGCCACGGCGCGTTCAGTGCGCCGGGGATCCGCCCGGGAACACGGTCGACGGAGTTCGGTGCGCCGCGCCAGCGGGCGGTGATCCGTGCGTCGACCACGACAAGCTCGTCCAGGCGCCGGTCGAGCTCCGCGCGTCCGATCGTGTCGTCGCGGCGAGGGCGCGGCTCGAACGCGGCGAGCTGGATCTCCTCCTCGCCGGCGCGCAGCGGCCCGTGCCATGCGTCGAGATCGAGCACGGCGCAGTCGTCGTGGCCGTAGTGGCGCAGGAGCCACCAGAGCCGCTCGGCCCCGCCGAGCGAGCCGTAGGCAATCACGAAGACGCCGTCGCCGATCCCCGCCCGCGACGCCGCGGCCGCGAAGTCGTCCTGCTCCGGCAGCGGGTGGCGGCCCTCGGGGCCGGCCGGGCCCGCGAGGTCGCGCTCGACGTCCAGGAACGCCGCGCCCGGCACGTGGCCGGCGAGGTAGGCGCTGCGGCCCGCGCCTGGATCGTCGAGCGACCAGCGGCAATCGACGAAGCGGTAAACCACGTGTGACAGGAAAGCAGAGCTGCGGCGTAGGACCGGCATGAGACGCTCACTTCCTCTCCTGTTCCTGGCCGTGGCCGCCCTCGTCGCCGTCTCGGCCTTCGCCGGCGTCGGCCGCCCCGAGGCGGCCCGCGGCGAGACCTCGCCGCCCGACACCGTCACGACGAACGGGCACGGCACGATCACGGCCGTCCCGGACGAGGCGACCATCACCGCGGGCGTGCACACCCAGGCGGCCTCGGCCGCGGAAGCGCTCGCCGGGAACGGCCGGCTGATGAGCCGGGTCGTCGCGGCGCTGAAGGCGGCGAACGGAAACGACCTGCAGACGCAGCAGGTCTCGCTCTCCCCGCAGACGAACGAGCAGGGACAGGTGACGTCGTATGCGGCCGACAACACGGTCTCCGCGAAGGCGAAGATCGCGGACGCGGGCGGGCTGATCGACGCGGCGGTCGACGCGGGCGCCAACACCGTCAGCGGGCCGGCGCTCGATGTCTCGGGCCGTGATGCGCTCTATCGCCGGGCGCTCGGCAAGGCGGTCGAGGACGCGCGTGCGAAGGCGGAGGCGCTCGCCGACGCGGGCGGCTTCGGCGTCGGGCAGGTCTCGAGCGTCACGGAGCAGTCCGCGAACGCCCCGGTGCCGGTCTTTCAGGCCGCGGTCGCCAAGGGCGACGCGACGCCGATCGAGCCCGGCACGCAGGACGTGACCGCGGACGTCGTCGTCACCTTCAAGATCCGTTGAGCGCTCAACTCAGTCGGAGCTGAAGGCGCAGGGGCCGCTCGCAGCGGGCGCAAACGCTGCGAGCCGCCCCTTTGCGTTCGGCGATGTGCACCGGCAACGGCTTCTCGCAGGTGCACCACAACGGTGTCGGATCCTTCAACGCGTGGTCCATGACCACTCCCTTCGAATCATGCTGGTGTCCCGCGGAGGGAATGAGCTAGCCGGCGGCGGCGGGGAGGACGAAAGCGCCGGCTAGCACACGTTGAAGCGCGCGACGATGATCGCCGAGAGGGCGTGCTGCCTGGCGAGCATCAAAAACCGCGCGTGCATCTCCTCTCAGTATGCGTGCCATGTCAAGCCGCAACGGCGATGGGCGCGGTCGGCACCGTCTCGATCGTCTGCAGGATCCGGCCCGCGATCCGGTAGGGGTCGCCGAGCGCGTTCGGCCGGCGATCCTCGAGGTAGCCGCGATAGCCGTTGCGCACGAAGGTGTGTGGGATCCGGATCGAGGCGCCGCGGTTCGCCACGCCGTAGTCGAACGTGTCCAGCGCCTGCGTCTCGTGGAGCCCCGTCAGCCGCATGTGGTTGTCGGGCCCGTAGACGGCGATGTGCTCGTCCTTGACCTCGTCGAACGCCGCCATCAGCGCCTCGAAGTACTCCTCGCCGCCGACCTCGCGCAGGTGCCGCGTGGAGAAGTTCGTGTGCAGCCCTGAGCCGTTCCAGTCGTTCTCGACGCCGAGCGGCTTGGGATGGAAGTTGACGTCGACGCAGTAGCGCTCGCAGAGACGCAGAAGCAGGTAGCGGGCGATCCAGAGCTCGTCGGCGGCCCGCTTCGAGCCCTTGCCGAAGATCTGAAACTCCCACTGGCCCTTCGCGACCTCCGCGTTCGTGCCCTCGAGCTCGATCCCCGCCTCCAGGCAGAGATCGACATGGGCGTCGACGATCTCGCGTGCGATGTCGCCGACATTGGCGTAGCCGACGCCGGTGTAGTACTCGCCCTGCGGCGCTGGGAAGCCCTCAGCGGGGAAGCCGAGCGGGGCGCCGTCGCGGTAGAGGAAGTACTCCTGCTCGAAGCCGAACCACGTGCCCGGATCGTCGGGGATCGCAGAGCGGCTGTTCGACGGGTGCGGGCTGCCGTCCGGCAGGAGCACCTCGCACATCACGAGCAGTGCGTTCCGGCGGGCGGGGTCGGGGAAGAGCGCGACCGGCTGCAGCAGGCAGTCCGAGTCGCTGCCCTCGGCCTGCCGCGTGGAGCTGCCGTCGAAGTTCCACACCGGAAGCTCCTCGAGGGAGGGGGCGCCGGCGAGCTCGACGATCTTTGTCTTGCTGCGCAGGTTCGGGGCCGGCTCGTACCCGTCGAGCCAGATGTACTCGAGCTTGAACTTCGTCATCGGATCGTGCTCCTTCCGGCGTTGGACCAACAAAAAAAGCGCCCACCACGAACTGCGTGGTGAAGCGCCGTTGCTTCCGTGCGCGCCGTCGTCGGCGCCGCACGTAGGCGAGACCCTAGCGGTCCCGACGGACGTCCCGCAAGGCCGTTATGTCCAGCAGCCGCTCCGAGGTGTGCTCGACCTGGAGCGTCGTGTGGGCGATCCCGAAGCGCTCGTGCAGGAGCGCTTCCAGCTCGCGGCGGATCGCGTGGCAATCCTCCTCCCGGCCGACGAGCACGTGCGCGGAGAGCGCAGGGAAGCCGGAGCCGATCTCCCACACGTGCAAGTCGTGCACGTTCGCGACTCCTTCGTGGCCGCGCAGCGCCGCGCCGATCTCGTCCGGCGCCATCCCCTCGGGCGCCGCCTCGAGCAGGATGCCGCCGCTTCG
>JAICTB010000019.1 GCA_025936595.1 Thermoleophilia bacterium
CATACGGTCGCCTTGACGGTGGCGCTGCCGAGATACGCATCGACGACGGCGGCGTCCTTCATGACCGTCTCGGGCGCGCCGTCGGCGATCACGCGTCCCGCGTCCATGCAGATCAGCCGCTCGGTCACCTGGACGAGCACGTGCACGATGTGCTCGATCCAGACGATCGCGACGTCGCGGCGGCGCACCTCGCGGATCGTCTCGACGAGCGCCGCCGCCTCCGCGTCCGTGAGCCCGGCGCCGATCTCGTCGAGCAGGAGCACCTGCGGCTCGGTCGCAAGCGCACGGGCGAGCTCGAGCCGCTTCCGGTGCAGCAGACCGAGTGACTCGGACATGCGGTTGGCGAGCGGCTCCAGCTCGCACAGCTCGAGCACCTCGGCGACGGCGCGGTAGGCATCGCGGCCACGCCGGCCGGCCCCTGCGGAGGTCCCGACGAGGACGTTCTCGAACACGGTCATGCCGCCGAACGGCTTCGGCACCTGGTGCGCCCGTGCGATGCCGAGCCGGCAGCGTGCCGCTGCCCCCGCCGATGTCACGTCCGCCCCGCGGAAGTGGATCGTGCCGGCGTCGAGACGCTGAGAGCCGGCGAAGACGCTGAGCAGCGTCGTCTTCCCGGCTCCGTTGGGGCCGACGATGCCTACCGCATCGCCGGCCCGCAAGGTGAAGTCGACGTCGTCCAGCACGACGAGCGCGCCGAACCGCTTTCTCAGTCCGGCAGCGGCGAGCAGCGCCGTGCCTTCGGCTTCCTGCATCAACCGGGGTAGGGCTTGAGCCTCGCCTGGATCGGGACGTGCGGATCGCCGGAGTGCTCGCACAGGACGAAGTCGAGCGGGAACTTGCTCCCCTTCGGCTGCCGCACCCATTGCCCCCCGATGATCGGCGTGGTGACGACCGGCGGCACCGGGTTGTGCTTGCCACCCGTGCCCCAGTGCAGCTGCCCGGACGCGGTCGTCACGTTCAGGTGCGCGAACGCGCCCGCGACCTTGCTCTTGTCCTTCGGGTCGCCGGCCTTCTTCAGCACGGCCTGGGCGACGTCGAAGAGGGACATCGACGCGCCGAGCTGCTGATTCCATTGGCGGCCGGTCTTCTTCGTGTAGTTGTCGCCGATCTGCTTGGAGCTGAGGCCCGTCGCGGGCGACTTGTACGGGAAGTGAGGCGTCCAGTAGGCGCCGCTCGCGAGGTACGGGCCGAGCTTGCCGGACGCAGCGATCTGCGACGGGAAGAGGCCGGTCTTCGCGAGCTGCGCGATCTTGCACATCTTCGTGTACCCCTGCTGCCCCGCCTGCTTCCAGAGGGTCGTGAAGTCGGGCGGGATGGGGGCGCAGTGGAAGATCTCGCACTGGTGCTTCTTGTAGAACGAGATCAGCGACGTGTAATCGGTCTGGCCGTCCTGGTAGCCGCCCGGATCGAAGACCTTGTAGCCGGCCTTCTTCAGCAGTGGGATCAGGCTCGAGCGGAACGCATTACCGTCGGTGTCGTTCGGGTACATCACGCCGACGTGCTTGTTCGTCTTCACCTGCGGCCACAGGTGCGTGTAGGCATCCGCGAACTGCTGGGTGCCGAAGCTGAACAGGAACGAGTAGCGGAACGGGTTCGGCCCGCCCGGCTTCGCGCCGCGGCCGAAGTAGAACGACTCCCACGGGTCGACCGTGCCCACGCACGGGACGCCCGCCGCCTCGCATGCGTCTGCGACCGGGTTGACGACCTCCGGCGTGGACGTCACGAGCATGAGGTCGATGTGGTCCTTGTGGATGAGCTCGTTCGCGACCTGCGCAGCCTTTGCCGGGTCGGACTGCGTGTCCTTGTTGACGATCTGGACCCCGTAGTGCTTGCCGCCGACCTTGATCCCGTTGCGCCATGCGTGCCTGGCGAGGCCGATGATGTAGGGGTCGCCCTCGCCGAAGCCGGCGAGCGGCCCGGTGAGCGGGCTGACGAAGCCGAGCTTGATCGTGTTGCTTGCCTCCAGCGCGCGGGGGTGGGCCCAGATCGGCTCGGCCAGCGCTCCTGAGACTGCGATGCCCGCGGCACCTGCGCCGGCCCGCGTGAGCAGGCCTCGCCGCGTGAGCCGGCCCGTTTCGAATTCGTCAGGCATTCGACCCTCCTCCTGGTGGGATCTGCACGTCGGACGGCGGAACGGCTGCGACGCTACGAGGTACGGGTCCGGCTGTCAAGACGCCGTCCCGACTACTCGAACACCAGCGTTCGGGTCCCTAGTATCTCGCGCATGCTCGAACGCAGCTCTCCCGGCTCGGCGTACTCGCAGTCGCTCGAGCGCGGGCTGGCGATCCTGTCGGCGTTCCGCTCGGGCCGGCCGCTGCTCGGGGTGAGCGAGATCGGCCGTGAGATCGGCCTCGGCCGCAGCACGACGCACCGCTACGTCGCGACGCTTGCGACGCTCGGTTACCTGCAGCAGGACGTCGCGACGAAGAAGTATCGCCTCGGCCCGCGCGTGCTCGATCTCGGCTTCTCGGCGATCAACTCGATGGAGCTGCGCGAGGTTGCTGCGCCGCACCTCCGCCGGTTGAGCGACGAGACCGGCTACACCGTGAACATGGCGATCCTCGACGGGCTCGACATCGTCTACGTCGAGCGGTGCCGCAGCACGCAGGCGGGCCAGCGCGAGATCGACCTCAACTTGCACGTCGGTGCGCGGCTGCCCGCGTACTGCACCTCGCTCGGCAAGGTGCTGCTCGCGTGGCTGCCGCCGGCGGAGCAGTCGGCAGCGCTCGCCGGGATCGACTTCAGCCGCCGCGGGCCGAACACGATCACCTCGCGCTCCGCGCTCGTGGCCGAGCTGAAGCGCGTGCGCGCGGACGGGTTCGCGATCAACAACGAGGAGCTCGCGTACGGGCTGCGCTCGATCGCGGCCGCCATCCTGGACCATGACGGCTCGGCGGTCGCGGCCCTGAACCTTGCGGTGCACAGCTCGATGGTGTCGATGGAGGACCTCACGGCCAGGCTGAGCGAGACGGTGCGCCGGGCGGCCGGCGAAATCTCCGCGCACCTTGGCTACCGCCCCGCCTAGAGACGAGCTCACGGCGACACCGGCCCGAGCGCTCCTTCGAGCGCGATGCCGGCGGCGAGCAGGTCCCACTCGGTGCCCGGCGGCCCGATGAGCGAGACGCTCGTCGGCAGGCCGCTGCGCGTGCCGAGGCCCGCCGGCAGCGTGACGACGGGGAAGCCCGTCCAGTCCCAGTAATGCGTCAGGGAGATCTCGGCGACGTCCGTGAACGGCTTGTCGTATCCGTGTCCGCGCTCGCGCGCGACGATCGGCACGGTGGGCTCGACGAGCGCGTCGATCGCGTGCGCATCGAACCAGTCGACCCACTCCGCCTGCAGCTCGGCGCGCTCCTCCTGCAACGCGACATACTCCTCCGCGGTCATCGCGCGCTCCTCGGCGTGCTGGAGGAAGCCGCGCGTGGAGGGCCGGTACAGCGCGCGCCGCTCCGCGAGGCCGCGGTGGTAGACGAGCATGCCGGCGCAGAGAAGGTCGAGGAGGTCGAGCCCGAGGTCGAGCCGAACTGGGGGCGCAGGCACCGAGACGACCTGGAGGTGCGCGCACGCCCGCTCGAAGTTCTCGGCCACGTCCGGATCGAGGTCGGCGATCCGGGGCGAGAGAGCGACTCGCCGCAGCGGGCGGCGCTCGTCCGGCGGACGGACGCTTGCCATCGCGGCGAGCAGCGGCTCGCAGTCGGTGACGCTGCGCGCCATCGGCCCGGCGTGGTCGAGCGTCGGGCCGAGCGGCACGATCCCGCGAATCGGCACCGATCCGAGCGTCGGCTTCACAGTCGCTGTCCCGCAGAGCGCGGAGGGAATGCGGAGCGAGCCGGCAGTGTCCGTTCCGGTCGCGGCAGGTGTCGTGCGCGACGCGAGCGCCGCCGCCGAGCCGCCGCTCGAGCCGCCGGCGGAGCGGGCGAGGTCCCACGGGTTGCCGACCTGGTCCGTGGTGCCGCCGGCTGCGAACTCGTGCGTGTGCACGTGACCGAGCAGCACCATTCCTTCCGCCTCCAACCGCGCCCAGGCGTCGCAGCTGCGCAGCGGCTCCTCGTCGAGCGCGCGGCTCGACGCGGTCAACGGCAGCCCTTCGACTGCGTAGAGATCCTTGAGGCCGATCGGGATCCCGCACAGGAGCGGCGCGCCGCCCGCGGCCAGGCGCGCGTCGGCGCGGGCTGCCGCCTCCCGCGCCTCCTCCTCGTAGACGCGCACCCACGCGTTCACGGAGCTCGCGTCGCCGTCGAAGCTTCGGCGTCCGTCGCGCTCCGCGATCCGGGCGAGGCACGCGTCGACGAGCTCGCGGGCGGAGAGCCGGCGCGAGGACAGCAGCTCGGCCGCGTCGAGCACGCCGAGGTCGGCCGCGTCGCTCATCGCGCGATCATCGCATCCGTTCGAGAACCTCGAACGCCTTCCCGCTCCGTGGTATAAGCGCGCCGTGGCGCTCCGCGACGCACCGCCCTTCCGCGCCGACCACGTCGGCAGCCTGCTCCGCCCGCCCGCGCTCCTGCAGGCGCGCGAGGATCACGCCGCCGGCCGCATCGACGGGGCAACGCTGCGAGGCTTCGAGGACGAGGCGATCCGCGAGGTCGTGCGGATGCAGGAGGACGTCGGGCTTCGCTCGGCGACCGACGGCGAGTTCCGCCGCGCGTCGTGGCACATGGACTTCATCTACCAGCTCGACGGGATCGAGAAGGACGCCGGGCACATCTCCGTCAGGTTCTTCAACCCGCAGGGCGAGATCGAGTTCACGCCCGCGGCGCTACACGTGAACGGCAAGCTTGGCGTCTCGCGGACGATCTTCGGCGACGACTTCGCGTTCCTGCAGGAGACGGTGACGCGCAATGTCCCGAAGCTGACGATCCCGTCGCCGAGCATGGTCCACTACCGCGGGGGCCGGGCTGCGATCGACGAGAGCCTGTACCCGGATCTCGATTCGTTCTGGGCAGACCTGACCGCCGCGTACCGCGAGCAGGTGCGCCGGGTGGGCGAGCTGGGCTGCCGCTATCTCCAGTTCGACGACACGAGCCTCGCGTATCTGAACGACCCGCACCAGCGGGACTACGTCGCCTCGATCGGCGGCGATCCCGATCGCCAGCACGTCGAGTACATCCACCACATCAACGAGGCGCTCGCCGGCAGGCCCGAGGGCATGGCGGTGACGACGCACATGTGCCGCGGCAACTTCCGCTCCTCCTGGGCGGCCGAGGGCTCATACGACTTCGTCGCCGAGGCGTTGTTCAGCGAGCTCGACGTCGACGGTTTCTTCATGGAGTGGGACGACGAGCGCTCCGGCGGGTTCGAGCCGCTCCGCTTCCTGCCGAAGGGCAAGGTCGTCGTGCTCGGTCTCGTCACGACGAAGCGCGGTGAGCTCGAGCAGAAGGACGAGCTGAAGCGGCGGATCGAGGAGGCGAGCCGCTTCGCCGACCTCGAGCAGCTCTGCCTGTCTCCGCAGTGCGGCTTCTCCTCGACGGTCGAGGGCAACGTGCTCTCCTACGAGGAGGAGGTCGCCAAGCTGCGGCTGATCGTCGAGACCGCCGCCGAAGTCTGGGGCTAGATGCGCGGGCGGTCCTGGCAGACAGTGCGCGTGGAGCTCGACGGCGGGATCGCCTGGGTCGAGCTCAACCGGCCCGACAAGCGAAACGCGATGAACCCGACGCTCAACAGCGAGATGGTCGAGGTGCTGCTCGCGCTCGACGCCGACGACGCGTGCGGGCTGCTCGTCCTCACCGGCGCCGGCGACTCGTTCTCCGCGGGGATGGACCTGAAGGAGTACTTCCGCGAGGTCGACGAGCAGGCCGAGCACGTGCAGCGGCGCGTCCGCCGCGACGCGAACTACTGGCAGTGGCGCCTGCTGCGTACGTACGCCAAGCCGACGATCGCCATGGTGAACGGCTGGTGCTTCGGGGGCGCGTTCACTCCGCTCTGCGCATGCGACCTCGCGATCGCCGCCGATGAGGCGACGTTTGGCCTGTCGGAGATCAACTGGGGAATCCCGCCCGGCAGTCTCGTCAGCCGCGGCCTCGCCGAGACGGTCGGAGTCCGCGAGGCGCTGCTCTACATCATGACCGGGAGGACGTTCGACGGGCGCAAGGCGGCAGAGATGGGTCTCGTCAACTCGAGCGTGCCGCGCGAGCGGCTGCGCGCCGAAGTCGAGGCGCTTGCCCGTGAGCTGCTCGACAAGAACCCCGTCGTGCTGCGCGCTGCCAAGCTCGGCTTCAAGCACGCGCAGACGATGAGCTGGGACACCGCCGAGGACTACCTCTACGCGAAGCTCGAGCAGTCGCAGTTCCTCGACCGCACACACGGCCGCGAACAGGGGCTCTCGCAGTTCCTCGACGAGAAGTCGATCCGGCCGGGGCTCGAGACGTATCGCCCCGAAGCGTGACCCTCGCAACCCTGCTCGCCGAGACGGCGGCGCGCGTCCCCGATCGGCCCGCCCTCGCGTTCGAGGGGAACTGCATCACGTACGCGGAGCTCGACGCGATGGCGGAGGCGGCTGCGCCGGCAAATCGGGTCGTCCCGCTGTCGATGCCGAACGAGCCGGGCTCGGTCGCGCGTTACCACGGAGCGCTCCGTCGCGGCGCAGTCGTCGTGCCGCTCAGCCCGCTGCTCGCCCCGGCGGAGGTGGAGCTGCGCAGCCGGCCGTTCGCGCCCGCGCCGGATACGGCGGCCGCACTCTTCACCTCGGGGACGACCGGCGAGCCGAAGCGCATCGAGCTGTCGCACGCACAGCTGCGCGCGAACGCGGAGTATCTCGCCCAGGCTCTCGGCGTGACGGGCGACGACGTGCTCTGGGGGTCGGCGCCGCTCTCGCACGTGTTCGGCATGACGGGTTGCATGAACATGGCGATCGCGCTCGGCGCGAAGCTCGCGCTCGTTCGCCGTTTCGACCCATGCGAGGCGCTCGAGACGATCGAGCGCGAGGGCGTCACGGTGTTCATGGGCGTCCCGACGATGCTCGCGGCTCTCGCCGACGCGGCGCGTGAGCAGAAACGGACTTCGTGCCTGCGGCTCGCGCACTGCGGCGGTGCGCCGCTGCCGCTCGGCACCCTGCGGGCGTTCGAGGAGACGTTCGGCGTTCCCGTCTACGAGGGGTACGGCATGACCGAGGTCGGCGGAGTCGTCGCGCTCAACCATGCCGGCGCGCCGCGCAGGCCGGGCTCGGTCGGCACTGCGGCCGCGGGGCAGGAGCTGCGCATCGCGGACGACGGAGAAGTCCTCGTCGGCACCGAGGGTCGCTGGCTCGCAACCGGCGACGTCGGCAGGCTGGACGAGGACGGTCACCTCTTCCTGCTCGACCGCAAGAAGGATGTGATCCTTCGCGGCGGCTACTCCGTCTATCCGCGCCAGGTGGAGGAGGCGCTCCATCAGCACCCGTCCGTGCGGGAAGCCGTCGTCGTCGGAGTGCCGCACGCGCGCCTCGGCGAAGAAGTCGTCGCACTCGTCGTCGCTGGTCGCGGCTGCTCGGCGGACGCGCTCCGCGAATTTGCGCGCGAGCGAGTCGCCGCGTACGCCTACCCGAGGCTCGTCGTGCTCGTCGACGAGCTTCCGAGGAACCCGTCCGGGAAGATCCTCCGCCGCGAGATCGACCGCGACGCGCTGGCCGCGATTCTCGAACCCGGCAGGGGAGAGTCGTAAGCCCCGACTCACGACGACGTTCGAGCTTGCCGGGACGGAGGCGGGCGGCGGAACGAGACCTCGATGGGTCGATCCTAGGCTGTCACCGCAGAAGCGACGTCGCCTGCGTACTCGGGCGCGTCCTCGATGTACACGACGCTGTCGTACCCGAGGTACTTGATGAGGCGGTTCTGCGCCACGAGCAGCCGCAACGGCTCGTCGCCCGTGTTCACGTACTGGTGGACGTGGTTCTGCGGCACGTACACCGTGTCGTCGGTTGTGAAGTCCCACGTCGTCGGCTCGTTGGCCACGCGCGCGTAATACCTCTCGGCGATCTCGGCCTCGACCTCCCACTGCACGCTCTGCCCTCTGCCCGAAAGGACATAGGCAACCTCGTCGGCCATGTGGAGGTGCTTCGCCGAGCGAGACCCCGGCGCAATCTCCTGCTCGTAGATGTCGACGCTGACCACGCGCACCTGCGGCGTGTCCTTCGAGCAGAGCACGCGCACGTTGCCGTCGCGGGTCGTCTCCCAGATCGTGTCGGCCGGCTTCACGACCTTCACCTTCTCCTCGAGCCCGGGCGTCCACAGCTTCGTCCAGTCCTCGCGAGGGCCGAAGGCGGCTTCTTCCTCGACCGGCCCGCTGCGTCCCTGCTGGATGAGGTTGAAGTACATCCACGTCGACTTCGCCTTGAACACGAGCGCCTTGGCGGTCTCGTCTCCGTCGTTGAAGTGCCGATGGACCGAGTCGACATGCACGACCGCAAGGTCGCCTGCTTCCCATGGGTACTTCTTGTCGTCGTGGATCTCGTAGCCCTTGCCCTGGAGGATGTAGAAGATCGCCTCGTTCTGATGGCCGTGGCCGTGGTTTGACTTGCCCGCCGGGATCTCGACAAAGTGCACCTGCAGGTTCTGCGTGAGGAACGGGTCATCGCCGGGGCCGACGCGCCACCACGTGCGGGAGTCCTTCGAGTCGCCCGAATGGCCGACTTTCGCGTCGTCGACGACGAAGTCATCGTTGCGGACGCGCGGCGCAGAGAGCTGTGCCCTGCGGAACTCCTTCAATCCGTATTGCTCGGAGCTCATTCCGCGCAGAAAGATGCGGCTCTTCGCCATGGGTGACAGCCTCCTCGGTCGCGACGGCGGTGGATAAATATCGTACCATTAGACCTGTGTTCACCCCCGTCACCATCGGCCGCATCTCGGGCGAGATCGTCGATCAGATCAAGCGGGTGTCCGACGTCGCCGCGCCGCGCGCGATCATGTCGCGCGCGATCATTCGGAGCACCTGGGGCGGACGACGATACGTGTCGCAGCGGCGGCGAGCACGATGGGCGTCATCGCCTACGCCACCTAGACTCGCCTGATGGCCGAAAGCACGAGCAAGGACAAGGGTCGCAAGGGCGAGATGTTCGCGCCGATCACGTTCGCGCGCGCGTCGTCGTCGATCGCCGAGCCGATCCGCACGGCGATCGTCAACGGCAAGCTCTCCGAGGGTGAGCGCCTACCGCCGGAGCGGGAGCTCGCGGAGCAGTTCGGCGTCTCGCGCGTGACCGTGCGCGACGCGCTTCGCGCGCTCGAGGCGTTGGGGCTGATCGACGTGCGCGTCGGCGCGCGCGGAGGCGCCTTCGTGACCGTGCCCTCGGGCTCCGTGATGGGGCAGACGATGAGCGACATGATGATGATGCAAGCGCTCAGCGCCGAGGACATCGTCGAGGCTCGGCTCGTCGTCGAGCTCGGCACGGTGACGCTTGCCTGCGCGCGCGCCACCGACGGCGATCTCGCACGGATGCGCGTGCTCGTCGAGTGCGCCGAGCACGAGATCGCTGCGAAGACCTATACCCGAGAGCTCTCGTGGGACTTTCACGCGCTGCTCGCGGAGTTGGCGCACAACGCTGCGCTGGCGGGCCTGACCTCGTCGTTCCGCAGCACGTTGTCGATGCACCCGGTGCGCAAGCGGGAGGCGAACGGCGGTCACGCGCGCACGGTCGAGGAGCACGCGCGGATCGTGCAGGCGCTCGAAAAAAGGGACGGGGCCGCGGCGCGTACCGAGATGGCCCGCCACCTACTGCGCGGCACCGGCCTGGAGGAGCGCGAGAGTCAGCTCCTCGAGCTGTGGCACGCTCAACCGGCCGCGTCGAGGCGCCGCAAGAGGTAGTCCCACGCTTGGCGCAGCAGTGCCGGTGGATAGCAGTGCTCCCGCTTCGCTAGCGCCTCCGCATCCTCCGACCACGTCTGCGGCCCGCCGCCGGCGATCGCGCGGATGTTCGTGCGGCAGGCCCGCTCCAGCAGCACCGACGTCATCACCGCGGTGACGACGTCGGGCCCGCACGTGACGATGCCGTGGTGGACCATGAACGCCGCGTTGCGGTCGCCGACCGCGCGTGCGAGGTCGCGTCCGAGCTCCCGTGTGAGGATCAGGTCGCCGGTCTTCGTGAACCGCGCGACCTCGGGCGGCACGAACAGCGTCGCCTCGTGCGACACGGGACGCAGAGGCTGCCCCGTCGAGGCGAACGCCACCGACCACGGGGCGTGGGTATGGACAACGGCGTGCACGTCGTCGCGTGCACGCATCAGCTCGGTGTGGATCGCGTACTCGGCGTGACGCCGGCCCTCCCCCTCGAGCACCTCGCCGTCGAACGAGACGAGGATCACCTGCTCCAGGCCGATCTCCTCGAAGCCCCAGGTCGACGCCTTCATCCAGGCGCCGCGGCCGGCGGGATCGCGGGCCGAGACGTGGCCCCAGACGAAGTCACCCTGATCCTCGAGGCCGAGGATCCGGCACCCGAGCGCCACCTGTTCGCGCAGCTCCTCCACGTCGCGGGCCCTCCTCATGCGTGGGGGCCCGGCGGCATCCGCCGGGCCCCCACCTGGTCTTTTCCCTTCGTCTCCTACGACTTGCCGAGCCGCGTGCAGCTGTTGTACTTCGCGTTCCACGCCTGCCAGTGCTCCACGATCGGACGGAGGTCCATCTTCGTCGTCACGGGGTGCGACGCGAAGGCGTTGTCCTGGAAGTGGGGGTTCGCGGGCTGCACGCCGTTCTTCAGGAGGATCGGCTGGCCGCCCTTGGCGGAGAGAAGCCAATCGTCGAAGAGCAGCGCCGCCGCCGGATGCGCCAGCCGGTAGGGCAGTCCAACGCCCTGCGGACGCTCCACGACAGGCGAGACGAATGGCGGCCCGAACGCGATCGGTGCATGCTGTGCCTGCAGTTGCTCGAGCGATTGGGCGTGGCCGCTGACAACCACCGAGAACTGGCCCGCAGCGAGCAGCGTCGCCTGGGTCGTATGACCGTTCGTGAGCTGCGAGTTGCGGCAGATGCTGTCGAACATCTTCGTCGCGGCCGCCGGTGTCATCTTCTTCGGCGCGAGCTGCGTGAAGTAGTTGTAGAGCTGCGCGAACCAGTCGACGTCGGTCGGCTCGATCGAGAGCTTGCCGGCCCACTTCGACGTCGCGAGCTCCTGGAACGACTTCGGCGGATCCTTGACGAGGTTCGTGTTCCACGCGACGACGAACTCCTCGAGCCGGTCGCCCGTGAAGGTGTCGAAGCGGTACGCCTTCGGGATCGTGGAGAAGAACGGCGACTTCCGGTACGGAATGAGGATGTTCTTCTTGTGCTGGAAGATCAGCATCGTCGATCCGTTGGTCTCGACGACGTCGGCCCCGCTCTTGTTCGCGGAAGCCTCGGCGAGCACCTTTGCGGTCACGTCCTCGGACGCTCCGCGGAACAGGTTCAGCTTCACCTTCGGATACGCCGCCTCCCATGCCTTCTGCATGGGGCCTGTGACGAGCTTGCTCATCGACGTGTAGACGTTGACCTGGCCTTCTTGCGCCGCGAGCTGCGCGAGCTTCGCGTCTCGCGCGGCGGGTTTCAGACCATTTACTTGACTGAGGACGGCCTTGAGGTTCGCCGGCGTCGGGGGCGGGCCGGCAGTCGACGCGGTGTTCGCCACCGCCGCCATCGTGAGCAGCACGATTGCCGCGAGGCCGGCGACAATCGATCTGCGCCGAAGGCGCTTGGACATCTGATGCATCAACAGACCTCCGGTATGTGGGACCCCAGGCGACAGCCCTCGCCACCCTGAGACGAAGAGCGCGGCTCCAAGTTGTGAGCGAATGAGGTCAAACGGAACAATGCTTATACCATTTTACCCGAACACGTGCCAAGTATCCCCGAATCGAAAGGGCTGAACCATGCGGATCGCACTCACCGCCGACCACAACGGCATCGCCCTGAAGCGGCGTCTGCTGACGTTTCTGGGTGCACACGGCCACGCGGTCGACGACCGGGCCCCGGAGGTCCGCGCCGGTGAGGTGGTCGACTATCCGCCGCTGTGCGAGGACGTCTGCCGCCGCGTCCTCGAAGGCCACGCCGAGCGCGCGATCGTGATCGGGGGCAGCGGATCGGGGGAGGCGATCGCCTGCAACAAGCTCCCGGGCATCCGGGCAGGGCTGTGTCTCGACCTCTTCGTCGCCGAGATCGCCCGCGCCAACAACGATGCGAACGTGCTCGTCCTCGGCGCGAAGGTGCTCAGCCCGGACCTTGCGGAGCGGATCACCGCGGTCTGGCTCGCGACCGACTTCCGAGGCGAGCGCCACCAGCGGCGGCTGGATCAGATCGCGGCGCTCGAGCGGGGCGAGTCACTGCTCTGAAGGAACGCCAGGACGCGCTGCGGAGCCGTCTCGTCGGTCTGCTTTTCGACGGGCACGTCCCAGTACTCGGACCGGTCGAGACATTCCTGCAGGTAGCGCGCGGCCGACGGCGCGTGCGACGTGTCCTCGCCGGGCACGACGAGCGCGGGGTGCTCGAGCGCCATGAGCTGCTCGGGCTCCGCTCCAGGCACCGTGTCACGGTCGAACAGCGTCCGCGCCATCGTCTCGACGGTGGCCGCGTAGCCGGCGACGTCGCGGGTGGCGAAGTCCTCTGCGAAGGAGTCGTCGGTGCGGAGCACGCTCGCCCATGGCCCGATCCGCGGATCCTGCGAGAACGTCGCGTTGCTGGCGCGTGCGAGCGAGACCACGGCGGCGAGCCCCTGCTCGTGAGCGAACGCGAGATGCTCGGCGAACCGTGCGTGCTGGGTGATGCGGTATCGCGGCCCGCCCGCCGGCGAGTAGAGCACGAGGCTCGCGGTGCGTCCGGGGTGGGCAACCGCGAAGGCGGCGGCGATCGAGCAGCCGATGCACCCGGCCATGACATGCGCTCGCTCGATGCCGAGCTCGTCGAGCAAGTCGGTCGCCTGCGCGACGTAGTCGCCCCACGTGATGCACTCCACGCGGCCCCCCGACAGCCCCGCCTCGCGGCGGTCGTACGCCACGCAGGTGTAGTGCCGGCGGAGGCCATCGAGGAGGCGCAGGCGTTGGTAGATGCCGAACGTGGCCCAGTTGTCGAGCGTCGCATTGAAGCCGCCCGGCGAGAACAGGAGAAGCGGCGGCCCCGAGCCGCTGACCTCGTAGCGTGTCGCGATCCCGTCGGCCAGCGCCATGGCCATCAGCCGCCCCTGATCTGCCGGCCCGCGCGCACGTCGTCAGCGTACGCGGCGATCGCGTCGTAGGTCGCCTGAGCGAGGTTCGCGTAGGCGTTGGGTGCCGTGTCGAGTGCCGCGGGGTCGTAGCCGGTCGCGCGGTGGATCATGCGCACGCGCCCGTCGAGCCACGGGCCGCCGCCGAGGCCGCCGACGACGGGGATCGCGACAGCGGCGACGACCTTCGGCCCGTGATCAGGCCCCGAGTGGCGGAAGTCGAGCAGCGACGCGCCCGCCGCTTCGAGCCGGCGCGCCTCCGCGACGAGCTCGTCCCCGTCGCCTGCAGCGCCGGAGAGCTGTGCGAAGACCGGCACTCCTGCCGCGACGAGCTCGGGCACGACGGCGGGATCGTCGGCCTTGACGACGTCGGCACCTGCTTTGGCGAGGAGCTTCGCGGCGTCGGCTCCGAGCGGGGCGGGGAGGTCGCAGCTGACGAGCGCGCGGTGGACACCCCGACGAACGGCGCGGCAGAGAACCAGGAGCTCGTCCAGCGTCGCGTCGCCCTCCTGCTCGCGTCCCCAGAGGTTGACGCCGACGCTGTCGCCGACGGAGACGAGGTCGACACCGGCACGGTCGAGGATCTGAGCGGTCGGTGTGTCCCACGCAACGACGCCGACGATCTTGCGGCCGTCGCACTTCATCGCGTGGAGGGCCTGGAGGGTGAGCCGGGCCACGTCTCTTACGCACGCAGGGCGGTGAGGACCTCGGCGACGTCCTGCTCGTCGGCCGTGATCATCAGGTTCCGTGCGTATGGGCGGAGCGCGGAGACCGCGCCCCCGACGGCGAAGCCCTCTCCGAGGATCAGGCCCGCGGTCATGATGCCGCGCTCCGCCGCGGCGCGCGCGATTGCGCCTCCCGCTTCTGCGTCGGCGTCGGCAGTCGCGATCATGATCACGACGTCGGCCTCCTCGAACGTTTCCTCGACGCGCCCGTCAGGCGTGCGGAAGAAGCGTGCTGCGCCCCAGGGTCGCTCGGCCACTCGGTCGACGACGTCGCCGGCCGCGTCGTCCAGCGCGACGATCACCGCGGCGCGCCCCCCGATCGGGCGGTCGATCCGGAAGCGCGCCTCCGCGGCCGTGGCCGCGCGCGCGCAGCTCGACGCAAGGATCGGGCGGGCCGGGAGTGCTGCAGGCTCGTTCACACCGAGGAGTGGGCGACGCCCGGCTGCGCCGTCAGCGCCTCTCGGCACGAGTCGATGAAGGACTCCTCCTGCGGCAGCACGACGGCGGCGGAGCGCACCCGATGGTGCGCCGTGTCGACGCCCGGTGGAACGACCCCTTCGTCACGCAGGGCCTCGACCGCCTTCCGCAATTTCTGGCGTGCCTTGATGATCCCGGTGTCCGACGAGACGAGCCGTTCCTTCGAGCGGTCGACGATCGGGCCCATGCTCTCCTGCAGGGAGGCGTCCTGCTGCGCGATCCCGCGGACACCGGAGAACGTCTCGCCGCGCCGCTGCGCCTCACGGTCCATCAGGTAGTCGGTGTCCTTGTTCTCCTGCGGTCGGTAGGTGCCGGGGATGTTGCGGCTGTGGACGCCGTGGCCCTCCCTCATCGCCTGCACCTCCTCGGCGGTCAGAGGTCGCGTCGGGTGGTAGTCGAAGGTGTAGACCCACGTGTTCTCGTCGTCGATCGGCACCCAGAAGTGCCCGTGCACGGGATGGTCGCCGCGTGGCGGCACCATCGTGAAGCTCGGCATGACCCACGGCGTGATCCGCCAGTAGTACATGCCGTCCTCGGCGTTGCGGCGCGCCCCGACGAAAAGGCCGCCGTCCGCCTCCGCAACCTCGAAGAACGGCCGCAGGTCGTTCAGGTTGTACTCGTTGCCCTTCGCGCCTTTGAAGAGCGGGTCGTTCTTCAGGCCGCCGGAGTGGAGCCACGAGACGTGGCTCGAGTCGATGCCGCCCTCGAGCGCCTGCAGCCAGTTGGACTCCTGCCAGCGCTTGGACGTGAAGGTCTGCTCGGCGGGGACGCGGGCGAACTCGAACTCCGGCGGGTCCGGCTGCTGCGCGGGGTCGCCCAGGTAAGTCCAGAGAATGTCGCCGACCTTCACGAGGGGGTACGCGGTGAGCTTCACCTTCGAGCAGAAATTGCTGTTCTCCGGCTCGGACGGAACCTCGAGGCACTGCCCGGTGACGTCGTACTTCCAGCCGTGGTAGGCGCAGCGGATGCCGCGTTGCTCGACACGGCCGAACCAGAGCGACGCGCCGCGGTGGGCGCAGAACTCGTCGATCAGCCCGTACCGGCCATCGCTGTCCCGGAACGCGATCAGCCGCTCCGAGAGGATCTTCGCCCGCACCGGCGGGCAGTCGTTCTCGGGCAGCTCTTCGGCGAGGAGGGCCGGGATCCAGTAGCGACGGAACAGATCGCCCGCCGGCGTGCCCGGCCCGATCTCGGTGAGGAGCTCGTTGACCTCCGCTTTCAGCATCCGCTGCCTCTCGTGTCGGCCAAAGGCCGAACGGTCATACCTTACCCCATTCCTCGCGCGCGGAGGCGCGCGTCGAGCCGGGGGTAGACGCGCCGCGCGTTCAGCTCGAAGACCTGCCGCTGCTTCACCGCGCTCAGAGCGAGCCCGTCGACGTAGCGCTTGGTGTCGTCCCAGCCGCTTCCCGTCTCGGGGTTCGTGCCGCGCACGGCACCGAGCATCTCCGACGCGAAGAGGACGTTCTCGGCCGGGATCACCCGCGCGAGCAGGTCGACGCCGGGCTGGTGGTAGACGCACGTGTCGAAGAACACGTTCGCGAGCAGCTCGTCGAGCGGTGGGCGCTCGAGGCGGGTCGCGAGTCCTCTGTACCGGCCCCAGTGGTAGGGAACCGCGCCCCCGCCGTGCGGGATGACGAACCGGAGCGTGGGGTA
>JAICTB010000090.1 GCA_025936595.1 Thermoleophilia bacterium
GGAGCTCGTCTCACAATGACCAGCCATGTCGCCTGGCCGCGCTGCGCGGCACGAGGCTGTGTCCTCAGTCGCCCCGATAGCTTCGGCTATCGGGGCTCCCTGCGTCCTTGCCTCGCACCACGCAGCGCACCCAGATCAACGGGCGTCATTGTGAGACGAGCTCCAGACCCCGTGATGTCTCGAAGGGACATGTCCGTTACAAAGCCGGAGGGGGGACTCGAACCCCCGGCCGCCTGTTTACAAGACAGGTGCTCTACCAGCTGAGCTACTCCGGCGGAGCAGCGAATGGTACGCGGCTTACTGGAGGACGGCGCGGCCTTCCTGGTGCGTGAGGATCTTGCGCTTCACGCGCTGCAGCGCGTTGTCGATCGTCTTCGTGTCGCACTCGAGCTCCTCCGCCATCTGCTCGTACGACGAGCCCTCGAGGTACAGCCGCAGCGCATCCGACTCGAGCGGCGAGAGCGTCGTCGAGAGACACCCGACGAGCGACTGCAGCTCCTCCGTCGAGATCACCCGCACCGAGGGGTCGTTGACGCTCGGCCCGGGGAGCGCGTCACCGAGCGTGCAGTCGTCGCCCTCCTGCCCGGCCGGCGTATGGCTGAACGACACGTACTGGTTCAGCGGTGCGTGCTTGAAGCGCGTGGCCGTCTTGATCGCCGTGATGATCTGGCGCGTCACGCACAGCTCCGCGAACGAGCGGAACGACGTCTCCTTGTCCGGCCGGAAGTCGCGCACCGCCTTGTAGAGGCCGACGAGACCCTCCTGGATCAGGTCCTCCGAATCGCCGCCGGCGAGGAAATACGAGCTCGCCTTCAGCCGGACGAACGACGTGTACCGGCGCATCAGCTGATCCATCGCGACGGTCGAGCCGTTCCGCGCCTTCAGGACGAGCTGCAGATCCTCTAGCTCACGTTGAACCTTCTGCGGTGACTTCGGAGCGTATGCGACGCGGACAGCCAAGGCGGCTCACCCCCGGTTTGCTGGTGTTTTCGAGCGAGCTTCACGTTGAAGTCTCACCCTGAGGTTGAGGTGAATCTAGCATGGTCCCGCAAGGAGCACAAGCCCCCTTTGCAGTGGACCCGCTTACTCAGGCTCGTTGACCCCGCGGCGGAGCCGCTCCAGCCGCGCCCGGGTCGCCTCGTCGAGCTTCCCCGCGAGCCCCTCCGGCCGCTCGTCCCGGTGCTCGGCCGCCGGCAGCTCCCGGAAGAAGGTCCGCGACGACACCTTCTTCACCTCGACGCCGGCGGCCGCGGCAACCGTGCTGTCGCTCGTCACGAGCACGACCCGCTCGCGCGCCCGGTGCTCCGCAGCGAGGCGCTCGAGCAGCGTGTCTGCGTGCGCGGCGAAGCGCACCTCGAGCGGGCCGCGCGTCGTGTCCTCCCCCACGCCGTCGAAGACGACGACGCCGCGCGCGCCGCGCATCGCGACGTAGCTCGCGAGCGCGTCGACGAGCTCGCGCGCGTCGGCGTGCGGACCCGCGTGCAGCAGGTTGTACCCGTCGAAGAGGTAAAGGTCAGCCACGCTGCCGGCGCGCTTCGTACAGCAGCACCGCCGCGGCGACCGAGACGTTGAGCGACTCGACCTCCCCGGCGAGCGGAATCGACACGAGCGCGTCGCACGTGCGCCGAACAAGGGGGCGCAGGCCGCGCCCCTCCGCGCCGAGCACGAGCGCGACGCCCCCTGAGAGATCGGTCTCCCACATCGACTGCGCGCGCGCGTCGTCGCCCGCCGCGCCGAACACCCACAGGTCGGCGCGCTTCACCTCTTCGAGGAAGCGCGCGAGGTTCGTCACGACGGCGACCGGGAGATGCTCGACCGCACCGGCCGACGCACGCGCGACCGCGGGCGTGACGATCGCCGAGCCGTGCGCGGGGACGATCACGCCCGTCGCCCCCGCCCCCTCCGCGCTACGGCAGACGGCGCCGAGATTGCGGGGATCGGTGACCCGGTCGAGCACCGCGAGGAGCGGCCGGTCCGCCGCCGCCAGCTCGTACGCATCCGCGTAGCGATAGGGCTCGACGAGCGCGAGAACGCCCTGGTGATCCCGTGTCTCGGCCCGGTCGGACAGCTCCCGGTCGGGCTTCTCCCTCGGCTTCGCCTCCGCCAGCCAGTCCTCCGCCTTCAGCGCCCGCTCCGTGGCCCACACCTCGATCACCTCGCGGCGTCCCCGCAGCGCCTCGCGCACGGCGCGCCGCCCGTAGACGAGGTCAGGCGTCATGGACGAGGGTGTAGCCGCCGCCCGGCTCGTCGCGCATCTGCCAGCCGAGCGCGGCCAGCTCGTCGCGCAACCGGTCGGATGCCTCGAAGTCGCGCGCGCCGCGAGCCTGTGCGCGCCGCCGGGCGAGCTCGGCAACCTCGGGCGGCGCGTCGCGGCGTTCGGCGAGCGACTCCAGCCCGAACACGGCGAGGCCGCGGCGCAGCAGCTCGAGCTGCCGCGTCGAGGCCCACTCGTGCAGCACCGCGAGCGCGGCCGGCGTGTCGAAGTCGTCCTCGAGCGCCGCGGCGAACGCCTCCCAGCCCGACTCGTCGTGCGCGGCGGGCTCGAGCGTGAACGCATTCCGCAGCGTGTCGCGTCGCGCTGCGGCCTGGGCCATCGTCTCGGGCGAGAAGTCGATCGGCTTGCGCCACGAGGCGGTGAGGAAGAACACGAGCACCGCCTCGCGCCCCCACTCGTCGATCGTCTCGCGAATCGTCGCGACGTTCCCGCTCGACTTGGACATCTTCTCGCCGGTGAACCGCAGCATGCCGTTGTGCGCCCAGATCCCCGCGAACGGATGTCCGAGCGCGCGCGACTGCGCCACCTCGTTCTCGTGGTGGGGGAAGACGAGGTCGAGGCCGCCGCCGTGGATCTCGAACGCGGGGCCGTAGATCTCCTCGGCCATCACCGAGCACTCGATGTGCCAGCCGGGCCGGCCGCGGCCCCACGGGGAGTCCCACCACGTGTCCTCGGTCTCGGGCTTGTTCGCCTTCCAGAGCGCGAAGTCGCGCGCGTCCTCCTTGAGCGCGCTCGGCTCCTCGCCCTGCTCCACCTGGTCCGGCTTCTGCCCCGACAGCCGCCCGTACTCGGGAAAGCTCGCAACGCGGAAGTAGACGTCGCCGCCGGACGCGTAGGCGTGATCCGCCGCCACGAGCTCCTCGATGAACGCCACGATCTGCGGGACGCACTCGGTGGCCTGCGGGAGGTGATCCGGCATGCCGAGGCCGAGGTCCGCCGTGTCCTCGAGATACCAGACGGTCGCGCGCGCGGCGAGCCCCGCGCTCGCGCCGGGCGCGGCCTCGTAGATCTTGTCGTTGATGTCCGTGATGTTGTGGACGAGCTGTGCGTCGTAGCCGCGCGAGCGCAGCCAGGACCGCAGCCACATGCCGACGACGAACGGCCGCGCGTTCCCGATGTGTGCGCGTGCGTAGACGGTGGGCCCGCAGAAGTACATGCGCACCGGCCCGGGCGCGGCCGGCAGCTCGACGAGCGAGCGCGAGAACGTGTCGTAGAGGCGCATCCGGTCAGCGTAATGCGCGCCGGAGCGCCTCGTCGCGCGGCAGCGCGCGCACGACCGCCCACAACTCCGGCCCGCGCTCGGCGCCGGTCAACGCGAGCCGCAGCGCCTTCAGGTTCCCGCCGACCGCCTTCAGCTCGCGGATCACGGACTTCGCCTCGTCCTTCTCGAGCACGTCCGGAAGCTGCGCCCGCAGCTCCGAGAAGCGCGCCAGCGTCTCCGGACTAAGTAACAGACTGTTACTTGGCGGCTCGAGCACCGCGGCCGCGAGCGCGCGCGCCTCGACGAGGTCGTGCGCGCCGCGCAGGAGCGGCGCCGCCTCGACCGGGACACCCGCGCGCGCGGCGAGCTCCTCGTCGCCGAGCTCCGCGAGGACGTCGACCGAGAGCGAGCGGATGCGCTCGAGATCGAGCTGCACGTCGTGCTTCGGCAGACCGAGCTCCTCGAGGTAGGCGCGCACCGCTTCGGCCGGATAGCCCGCGTCGCGCAGCGACGCAACCGTGGCGCCCTCGGCGCGCTTGGAGAGCTTCTTCCCGTCCTCGCCGACGACGAGGCCGTGGTGGACGACCGTGGGCGGCGTCGTGCCGAGCGCACGGTGGAGCGACGCGTGCAGCTCTTCGTTCGCACGGTGATCGGATCCGCGGATGACGTGCGTGATGCCGTAGTCGACGTCGTCGACGACCGTCGCCAGGTGGAACGTCGGCGACCCGTCGTCGCGCCAGAGCATCACGCCCTCGAACCGCTGCGGCAGGTCCGCGCTCCGCGCCGCCTCCATGTGCCTCCCGGCGCGGTCGCTCTGGCGCACCGGGCCGTCGTCCCACGCGATCCCGAGCCAGCGCAGGTCGTCCAGAATCGCCTCCTCGCCGCCGGGCACGTTGCGAGCGGCGTCCGTGTCGTCGATCCGCAGGAGGAGCCAGTCGCCGAAGCCGCGGTTCGCGACCGCGCTCAAGGCGTTGCCGACGTGCAGCGTGCCGGTCGGGCTCGGAGCGAACCGGACGCGGCTCATCAGTCGACGAACGCGACGGACGCCGCGCCTCGTGCCGGGATGAAGCGCGCGAGCACGGCGCCGACGACCGCGATGCCCGCGCTCACCCAGAAGGCGGCGATGAACGCCGACTCGGCCGGGATGCTCGAGTGCGCGAGCGTGTCCGCGCTGACGATCGCGGCGCCGACCTGGCCGCCGATCACCGCGCCGACCGTGCGCATGACCGTGTTCATTCCCGTTGCGACGCCGGTCTCCGACGGCCGGACCGCGTCGACGATCAGCTTCGCCATCGCGGCGAACGCGAACGGGACGCCGACGCCGATGAACACCATGCCGAGCGAGATCTCGAGCGGGTGCGCGTGCAGGAGCGCGAGGAGCGCGATGCCGGCCGCGCTCAGGAGCATCCCCGCGACCAGCGGCAGCCGCGAGCCGTAGCGCGTGCCGAGGCGGCCCGCGGCAGGGCCCGCGACGAACCCGAGAACGCCGCCCGGCAACAGGTACAGCCCCGTCGCGGTGGGCGACAGCCCGAAGCCGTAGTGGATCGCGCCGCCGGGGTGAGTCTGCATCAGCGACGGCAGCAGCACGAATGCGCCGAACATCGCGAAGCCGGTGAAGATCGCCGTCAGGTTCGTGAAGAGCACCGTGCGTTTCGCCATCATCCGCATGTCGACCATCGGCTCGGGCACCCGCAACTCCGTGTGCACCCAGAGCAGCGACAGCACGACACTCGCGCCGAAGAGGCCGACGGTGCGCGGCGAGCCCCAGCCCCACACCGGCCCCTCCGTGAGGGCGAGCAGCAACGCGACGAGCAGGCCCGAGAGGAGCAGAACGCCCGGTGGGTCGAGCCGCGACGGCGTCTTCACCGGCGATTCGGGGACGTACCGCCAGACGCCGAGGGTCGCCACGCCGACGAAGATCGCGCCGACGATGAAGAGCCAGCGCCACGACGCGTAGTCGACGAGCGCACCCGACAGCACGAGACCGAGGCCGCCGCCGACGCCCAGGATCGCCGAGACCATCCCGACGCCGGAGCCGACCCGTTCGGGCGGGAACTCGTCGAAGACGATCGCGAACGAGAGCGGGAACACGGCGCCGCCGAAGCCCTGAATCGCGCGGAACGCGATCAACGACCAGATGTTCCACGCGAAGATCGCGGCGACGCAGCCGACGAAGAAGACGAGCAGGCTGATCAGGAGGAACCGCTCCTTGCCGTATTGGTCGCCGAGCTTCCCGAGCACCGGCGTCGCGACGGCGGAGACGAGCAGGAAGGCCGTGAGCAGCCACGTCACCCACGCCGTCGACGTGTGGAGGTCGTGCTGGAGGCTCGGCAGCGCCGGCACGATCATCGTCTGCTGCAGCGAGTACGCGAGCCCGGCGAGCGCGAGGAACGCAAGCGTCACGTTGTGGTTCTGGCGTTCCGCCTCCATTTTGGGACTCTAGCGGCGCCCCTCGACGCCCGACCGGCCGCGCCGCCGCCGCCGTGAAGGGCAGACTCCGCACTATGGCCGCACAGATTCTCCGGCGCGCCCGCGCGGCCGTCCGCTTCATGCGTGCGCATCCGCACCTCTCGAAGACGCTGCAGACGGTGCTCGTCGCGGCGATCCTCGCTGTCTGCGCCTGGGCGGTGCGCGGCCAGTGGGCGAAGGCGGGACCGCGCCTCGCGCACGCGCAGCCGGGGTTCCTCCTGCTCAGCCTCGCAGCCGTCGCGGCCTACTACCTCGTCTTCATCCTCGGCTGGATCCGCATGCTCGGGGCGTGGGGCATCGAGATCTCCTACCGCGTGGGCCTGCAGGCGGAGATGGTCTCCATGCTCGCGAAGTACCTCCCCGGCGGTGTGTGGACGCCGGCCGCGCGGGCGCTCGCGCTACGCAGGCGCGCGGGTGTGACGGACACGCCGACGGTGCTCGCGTCGATCCTCGTCGAGGCGGGGCTCTCTGCGATCTCCGGCGTGATCGTGTTCGTCATCAGCCTCGCGTGGGTACGCGGCGTCGACGCGCCGCTGTTCCCGCTCGTCGGCTTCGGCGTCCTCTGCGGCGTCGCGCTGCACCCGCGCATCTTCCAGCCGCTCGCCCAGCGGCTGCTCAAGCCGTTCGGCGCGGAGTCGATCGAGCCGCTGCCGTTCCCGCTGACCCTGCTGCTGCTCGTCTTCTACTGCGGCACCTGGCTGATCAGCGGCCTCGCCGTCTACTTCATGCTGCGCAGCGTCGGCGCGGATCCCGGTCTCGCGACGATTCCGTTCCTCGGCGGCACCTCGGCCGTCGGCGCGATCGTGGCCGTGCTCGCCGTGTTCTCACCGTCGGGTCTCGGCGCGCGCGAGGCGTCGATGTACGGCCTGCTGCTCGCCGTCACGACCGCCGGCCCTGCACTCAGCGTCACGCTCGTGAACCGGCTCGAGATCACGCTCGTCGAGCTCGCGCTCTTCGGCGCGGGCGTCGTCGGCTGGCGCGTCAGCCGGCAGCGCGATGGGTTTTCGCGCGCGCAGCAGTCCTAGGGACATGCACCTCGTCACCCAGGCCGCCGAGCCCGTGCTCGAGCAGCGCGTACGCGCGTTGCAGGTCCGCGCGGAGCCGGCGCACAGCGGCGGGCCCGTGCCTGCCCGCGAGTGCCTGCGCGCGCGCGGCACGGAAGAACTGCCAGTGCACGCTGACGAGCAGTCCCGCAGCGATTCGCGCATCTCGCTCGTCCAGGCTCAACTCGCTCTGGATCGCCTCGGCGATGACGCGGGAGAAACGCGCCATCACCTCGAGCTCCTTCGCCTGGAGCGCCGGGGACTCCTCGATGATCCGCGCGAAGTGCGCGAACCCGGAGCTGCACAGCCGCCCGCACTCGCCGGCCTGCAGGCGCTGCAACGCACCGAGCACCGACTCTCCCTCCGCGCGGCCCCGGATCGCCTCGACCAGCGCGGCCTCGCGCGCGGGCACCTCGTCGAAGAAGAGGTCCTCCTTCGTCGGGAAGTAGTTGAACACGGTTTTCTCGGAGACGTCGGCGGCCGCCGCGACCTCCGCGACCGTCACGTGGTCGAAGCCGCGCGTCGCGAACAGCCGCATCGCCTGATCCGCGATCTCACGCCTCGTGTGCAGCTTCTTGCTCTCGCGCAGGCCCATGGACGAAGTGTAGTCCAACATGCAGTCACCGAAAAAGGTTAGTCTCTGTAAGATTGCTCGAAACCGTCGGAAGGAGATCCGCTTGCTCGCTCGTCTCGCTCACCTCGTCGCACGACATCGCTGGCCCGTCATCGCGGTCTGGATCGCACTCACCCTCTTCGGCGGCTTCGCCGCCGGCCGCGTCTCGAAGCGCTGGTACCAGAGCTTCTCGATTCCGGGCAAGTCGGCCTACGAGGCGAGCCAGCGCACGCTGAAGACGTTCGGGGTCGGCGTCAGGCCGCCACAGGTCGTCGTCTTCCACGTCGACGGCGACGCGACGAAGAGCGCGGCCGTGCGGACGGCGATGCAGCGCGCCGCGAAGGCGAATCCGGGCGCGCTCGTGAGCTCGTACTTCTCGACGGGTAGCCTCGCCTACGTCTCACACGACCGGCACACGGCGTTCCAGGAGATCTATCCCGCCGGGCTTGCGACGTTCGACGCGAAGAGCGGCGCGGACGCGACGCGGAAGGCCGCGGCGGCCGGTCTTCCGGGCGGCGTCACGGTCGAGGTGACGGGCCACGATGCGCTCGAGGAGGCGAGCACGCACGGCTCCGGCGGCAACGGGAGCGTGCTGCTCGAGGCAATGATCGGCGGGCTCGGCGCGCTCGTGATCCTGCTCTTCGTGTTCGGCACGCTGCCTGCCGTGTTGATGCCGATCGTCGTCGCGGTCGCGGCGATCCTGAACACGTTCACCCTCATCTGGGGCCTCACCTACATCACGAACGTGTCGATCATCGTGCAGTTCCTGATCGCGCTCGTCGGGCTCGGCGTGGCGATCGACTACGCGCTCCTGATGATCTTCCGCTTCCGCGACGAGCTGCGCGAGGGCGAGGAC